>CAYPMQ010000031.1:0-19156 GCA_964411625.1 uncultured Ignavibacteriaceae bacterium | reverse complement strand
ACTCCCGTCGATTTTTTATACTTCTCTCTTCTGTAAAAATCGATTGCAGTTTTAATAACGTAAGCCTGATATTCCTGTGAGTTTTTTACAAACTCCTCAATGCTTTCTCCCATATTTATCTTTGCAATCTGGAATGTCTGCTCATACTGAAAATCATGATATTTCCAGAAATTCCAGTCAGGCGGGAAAAGCTTGTCTTCCGGAATAAATTTCCTGAGAGATTCAGCAGCGGGAAGAGCCTGCGCCCCGAACTCGGTAACAAGCGGGCCCATCGGTGTAGCAATAAAATGCTCTGCAGTGCCCCAGTACCATCCGTCATAAGGATGCTCTTCATAATTTGATGCGAGCCTTACGATTCTTGAATTATCTTCTGACAAAACGGCATCATAGAGAAAAGGATCCAGCTTGTATATCTGATCACCCGGTTCGTTATGGCAGCACCAGAAAGCAATTGAGGGATGATTGACATTCTGTCTCACCATCTCTTTAATCTGATTAACAGCTTCAGAGACAAATCCGGTAGAGTCATCGTAAGTCCACTGCAGTGCAAAATCCTGCCAGACCATTAGACCTCTTCGGTCACACTCCTCATAAAATTCAGGACGGTTAATATGAGCATGAACCCTGACAATATTGAGATTAGCTCTTACCATAAGGTCAATCATCCCCGCTATTCTTTCATCCGAAAGAGAAGAAAGAAATTGTTCAGGAATTATATTGGTACCTCTGAGATAAATTCTTTTTCCGTTCAGTCTGAAAACCGAATCTTCGTCCATGCTTACTTCCCTGATTCCGAATGCGGTAGTATATTCTTCTAATGCCCCGCCTGTAAGTGAAATATTATACATACCCGGGATCCCGAGGTCATGACTCCACCAGAGTTCAGGCTTATCTGTCTCAAGGGTGAAAGCGCAATCATTATCTCCTTCTGAAACCGCAAGAGATACCTTATATTCCGTTTTTTTACCTGATGGTGAAATCAGGGAGACGGATACATCTAAATCCTCAGGTCCTTTAGCGACCGAGTATATTTTCGCAAATATCAGGAGTCTTGCCTTGGTGTTATTTTCAAAAAGCTTCGGCTGCACTTTAACATGTTTAATCAGGCTCCCGGAATATGAAATAATCACCACATCATTCCAGATACCACCAGTACACATGTCCTGCCCGTGTTTTTTATCCCAGCTTCCCGGTCTGCAGTCATGATGATTAAAGATTCCTTTGATAAGAGCCTTGTTTAACGGCCATACACCATCGGTTGATTCAAAAGGAGCATCAACTCTGACAATAAGAATATTCTCACCGGCCCTGAGTGAAAAGGTGACGTCAAATTCAAATGCACCAAAATACCCTGTGTGCTCTCCGAGAAATATCCCGTTCAGCCAGACTTTACTTATATAATCAACTCCAGAAAATCTGAGAAGTTTATGAGAGCCGGATGTGATATCCTTACCTGAATCAAATCTTTTAACATACCATACCACACCGTTATAATTGTGCAGTCCTTCAAGTTCCCAGTTTGAAGGGACTCTCATTTCTCCTGAATATTCGTCAGTGTTAATCTTTTTCTCTATATCATTAATACTGAAGCTGCTTCCGGGATCCTTTATGTACTGCCAGACTCCTGCAAGATTTAATTTATTCATATCAGTATTTTATCTCCAGTATTGCGGGAAGAGTATTGAATCTGATTTTATTCTCAGAATATTCTTCTGATTTTTTTCCGTTCACTGTAACACTTGCAGGAAGCTTTGAATTGTTTAAGTTTCTTATTTCAAATCCACCAGGGGGTACTTTGCCCTTGCCGGTTACTTCTACCATATAAGTATTCTCAGTAGTCTTTTTAATTTTGTAGGAAATATCTCCGTAGTAGGTCGGGAGATTTTCAACAGAAATACCTTTTTCAAAGTCAGTCCATGATTTTTTCAGCCCGGCACCTATAACAAGTGAATTTTCAAGCTCATTTTCATAAATAAACATGGTTCTTGCAGCATTTATAAAATCGGAACCCACCCATGTATGAGGCATATCCCCTATAAACCGGGGCAGTCTGTAATCTTTCCATACAACCTCAGCCCAGTGGTTCCAACCCTGAGGACGCTGATCTTTCATAAAGAAATCAATCAGGCGGTGAGCCCTTTCCGGCTGGTCAAGAAATATGAACGAACCGATTGTCCTTACTTCATAAGGAGTGTAGTTCATCCAGTCAAGTTTCCCGTTTCTTCTGTCCTCGGTGAACTGAAAATATTTATCAAAAGTGTTAAGGGTCAGTTGTTTCGGCATATTTTTCAGTTCGTTGCAGGGATAAATAGCAATGGTAGTTGAAGTGGCGTCAAAATCACCTTTCTCAACACAGCCCGGTATATAATCAATCTTCCTTGTTTTGACTGCAAGGTCTAATGAATTATAGAGGTTTTTCCTGAATTCATCCCTGAATGCGGTAAACTCAGCCGCTTTGGCTTTATCACCTGTGATCACAGCTATATCTGCGGCATCTTTTAAACCCTTCATCGCAAAGAAATTATCCCAGTAAGAATGCATGGGCTTATCGGAATAGCCTTCGTGACTTATTGATTCGGGTAAAATACCGTAATACGCTCTGACCGAATCATTTCCGTACTTAAAGTGATCATTTGATCTTTCCGCAACAAGCGACTTAATGTAACTTACCGCGCCGGAAACATTCCCGAATCTCTCCCTCAGCAGCAAGGTGTCGCCGGTAAAATTAAAATACTGTTTAATCAGATATATCAGTTCGCCGTGACTGTCATGTTCCGGAACGGGGTCAGCACCGCGGCTGTCAACCACGCACGGCACCTTACCGTTTTCATACTGATATGATGAGTACCAGTTTATAAATTCTTTAATCTCACCGGTAAGACCCATCTTCAGCAAGGCGGCAGATGTAAGTGAACCGTCTCTGATCCATGATCTTTCATACGATCTTGACCCGGGCTGAATACCGGCCTTATCTCTGTTTATAAGTATATAACCAGTATTTGATCTTACAGTATTTATAAGCTGATCTGCATCAGGGGGGAGATTGTATGTAATGTGATTCAGGGTTTTTCTCCAGAACTCATTTACTACCTGAAGCTTTTTAACGACCTCTGACGATCTCAGATTTTCAAGCCCCGAAGGATACTCTCCGTAAAAAGGAATTGCTGCAGATAACGTAAGTGATTCCCCCGGTTTTAGTTCAAACTCAGATTCCAGACCTGCCGATACATATCCGTAATCGTCCTGAACCGACTGTTCTTCAGGCAGATCACCCTGCTCAAACCAAAAAGCTATATCTTTTGACGAAAACTTTGTTGCGCCAAACTTACCAAATTCTTCCGAGGTGAAAATCTTCTTACTATCCGCCGAAATATATCCCTTCTCCTTCGAAATACTTTTGAGTTTTGCAACTCCCCCGGTCATATTAAGTTCCTGATAATGAGGGTTAGCCTGAAATGGTCTTATTGCAGTAAGGAATTTTCCCTGCCTGATCTGATCAGAATTATTCACCAGTTCAAACAGCCCGTAAAGCACAGAATTTTTGTTTGCCTCACCATCAGCAAATACTGTGGTTTTTAATTCAAGACCCTGATAATCCCACTTCACATGCGGTACGGGGATGTAATCATCCTCAAGTCCCTGTGTGATTTTAACATCATTGCGGGTTATCAGTTTGCCGTCAGTGTAAAGAAATGGTTCAAGGGAAAAAGTCATCTTGTCAGTTTCAAAAAGGCCGTCTTCGTTTATCAGGCTTTCTTTTTTATCACCGCTTACGCCGGTTACAGTCCAGTAGGTTTTCTGTTCACTGAAATACCGCGGAAATAATCCGGTTCTGCTTTCACGGGCAACATTAATAAAAAACCTGTTATCATTAATCGAAAAATCAGGTTCTTTGACCGATACTTCCTTTATTTCCGTTCCCTTGTCAGATTCAATCTGAAGCATAATAAATCTGAACTCGGCATCGGGAACGGGTATCCAGCTTTTTTCATATCTGATATTATCTGCCGAATAGCAAACATTATAATCTTTATCATCTTCCGAAACAGAAACTATCACAGACCTCGGAATCAGATTCTTTCCCCAGTCAATAACCAGTCCTCCTGATTCCGTTATTCCTCCAAGGTCAATTTTCACCGATGTCTGCCCTGAAGATCTGTACACCACTGAAGTGTTTTTATCAGAATCAATTAGAAACCCGGGCTTTCCTTCCCATTTATCCGGTGAGATACCCTGAAGTTCAGCTGAAGGTGTTGATTTCGGAGTTTTATCGAAGGTTAGTTCCTCAAAAGTAAGCTCGTCAAGATAAATTGTGCCCTTGCCTCCGCTGAAAGAAGCAATCGTAAATTCAAGACGTTCTGTTGCAATCAGTGTTTTATTTTCAGCCGGTCCCCATGCAAACCCGATGTGACGTTTTTTGTAACTTATCTTTTTCCAGTCTTTCGGGAATTCATAATTCCTTTTATTCACCCACCAGACGTTATCACCCGATTTATCAGCCAGCTTGAATTCAAAATTATTACCCGGGGAGTCACCTCTGAGCAGAAAACTGAATCTGTAATTATCCGGATATTTCACAGGAATCATTTTCTGGATTCCTCCGTATCCTGAACCTTTTGTGAAATTATAATCGAGCCTTATGCACTTGCCATTAACTCCTTCGGCATTGGAAATCTGAATCATGACTCCTTCAGAGGCATAGATCACCCATCCGGTGGTATCCTCGAAAGCCTCAAGCAGCCTCGGCTGAGCAGTGGTTCCCGAAGAAATAAACTGCAGAATTGTTAACAGAAGAAAAAAGTACTTTAGATAAATCATAACTAAATCTGATGTGGTTCCTTTCCCCGTTTCTAATTCCTCCGCAGGAAGAGTAAGGTTGTTTAAACCTTTCTCAAACCCGGCGGAGTATATATGAGGTTAAAATTATACTTCTTAATTAAAGCCGAGCCTTTTAAGACCTTTTTGAATAATCTCATCCTTCATAAAATATCTCCAGACAAAATCATTCCTGTAATTTTCTATCATTATAACGAAAGGACCCTGATCAATTCCGATATAATCTTTGTTATACCAGTCAAGGGTCGGGTTAAATGCATCAACAAAGCCATATTTACCCCACAATCCCTTCTCAGCAAATCTTTCATACATTGATTTAAGGGAAGCTATTGTTATATCAGGAGCAAAAGGTATTGATCCGCCTAAAGCAGTGGGGGCAAGAGTTCCGTCATCAAAATAATTTGAATCGGGTCCGGCACTTCCTCTGCCGGCATATCCCAGAAAAGTTTTGCCGTCACGGTTGAATGACTCACCGGGCCCGTCACATGCGGTAATGCCCCATGTAAGTGAATCATAGCCCTTCCAGCCGTGCGGATTCTGAATAGCGTAAAGCCTTTGAGTAAGTACTGCTCTGCGTGAATTCTCAAAATAGTCAATACCGCGGCTTTTCATGTAATCATCTTTTTTACCGCGGAAATCTATAAACATGTGAGAATACTGATGACCAAAAAGAGGAGGAAAAACCAAATGGCTCAACCCGGGGTAAGGTTCACGCCAGGTATAGTTATCAACCCAGGCCTTATATGCTTTTTCATAGCCCGGCATATCCATACCTGCTGCCAGTATGTAAATCAGAATTGCTTCGTTATAACCCAGCCAGCCGTGAGGATCAAATCCCCGCTCGGGCCAGTAACCAAGACAGATTGAATTTGATTGTTTTCCTTTCCCTTCAGGCATCTGCATGAATTTCCAGTTCACTCGTGAGAGAATTCTTCCGGCCAGTTCACGAATTTCGGTTTCCTCAGCGGAATCAGCCGAATAGTAATTTCGGGCGAATATTATTCCGGCTATCAGCAAACCGGTGTCTATTGTTGAAAGCTCACAATTCCACTCTCTTTTTCCGTCATTCATCCTCAGGAAATGATAATAGAGACCCTGATAACCGGTTGCATTAGTATCATTACTCTGAACTGAGTTAATCAGAAACCTGAACATATTCAGTGTCAGAGTACGTGCCTTTTCACTTGTTATCCAGCCCTTCTCAGCACCGATTGCCCATACAGGGAGGGCAAATCCCATGGCGGCTATTGAAGCAGGTGCCCAGTCTGCAGAGCGGTCTTTCACAAGACCGAGCTCCGGATTAATCTCATTTACAAAATATAAAAATGAGCGGTACTGAACCGAATCAAGAAATGATTTTTCATCCATTCCCGGCGCTGCACCGGATTTACCGCCGGGAGCGCATCCAGAAATGACCAACAACGTAATCACTAAAGAAATAAGTTTTTTAGACATTTATTTAATACCCATACTTACTGTAACACGATGAGCCTGCGCAAGTCTTCCGTAATCTGCATACGCATAATCAAATCTGAGTGAGATATTACCTGCCAGATCTGTTTTCACACCACCGCCAAATACAAGACCTCCTTCACTGTCCTGCAGAAAAAGATTCCTGAAACCTCCTCTTAAAAAGAGCATTTTCATAAGGGTGAATTCACCGCCTATGTTGATGCTTTCCTTATTATCGGATGGATGCATGGCATCGGCTGAAATCAGGACTGAATAATCCTCGCTGAACTTATAAGGAACTGCCATACCAACCCTGAAAATGGTTGGCAACGAATAAGAGTCAGTTCTGAATTCAGCAGGAAGTTCATCATTATCACCATACTTTTTAGGATCAAAGTCATAATCTAAGAAGAGATCCCTGCCGCTGTACTGCCCTTTTGTACCGAAGTTTGAAACAGAGGCACCCAGCATTATGCCGCTTTCTGATAACTGGTACTGAACTCCGAAGTTCATTCCGAACATTGACATTGAGCTGTGCCAGATCGTCTCGTTGATATAATTAAGCTGCAGACCCACAGAAACTCGGTCAGTAAGCATCACGCCGTATCCGAGTCCGAGAGCAAGATTTGTGACCTTGTATTTCTCACCTGTGCCCAGAGGCTGATCAACGGTTCTGACATCTATCTCACCGCTGTTGAGATTGGTGAGCTGCAAAGAGAAACTTCCCATTGACGGGATATTAACCGCTGCAACTGCGTAATTATAAGTGATTTCTGCAAGCCACTTGTTGTAAGTAAACTGAACATCAGTACCTTCCAGTCTTCCCAGACTTGCAGGATTAAAGAACATTGAAGTTGCTTCACCGTATAAAGCTGTGCCTGCGTTCCCGATAGCCACCACCCTTGATGAGGGTTCAATCTTCAGAAACTGACCAACAGTGGTTCCTGCCTTATTCTGTGCATTCAGAGTTAAGGCGCATGAAAGAGTAAAAGCTGTAATTAATAATACTGCATATTTTTTTAAGTTCTTCATGACACCCGCCTACTTAATGATTGCAAATTTACCGATAAATGTACCCCAATCACCTCCGTCAACATGATAGAGGTAGAGACCAGGGGCAACTTCAAGCTGATCTGAATTTCTGAGATCCCAACTTATCACACCGCTTGTTATATTACCGTCATGCCTGAGCGTATTTACAAGCTCACCCGTGACGGTATAAATTCTTACAGTTGCGTTTGCCGGAAGATTTCTGAATTCCATCTTTCTTTCACCTCTTCCCTGTACTGCAAACCTCTGCGGTTCAAACGATGCGGCAGCAACGTAGGGATTAGGCACTACATAAGGCCCATTATCAAACTGGGTTTTAGCCAGTCCGGGATCAACTTTCTGCGCTTTTGTCAGGAAAGTGTATCTGTCCTCGGATGAAAGAGGCTTTGTGATCGCTATTTTATAAATATCACCGTCTGTCGGCAGAATTTTAGCAGCACCGTTAAGTCCGGTTGTATCAGCATCAATTCTCCAAGTCGGTTTATAATCTGTCGGGGTAGCAGCTTTGGCGGTAAGTATTTCAATATAATCTCCCAATTCAGAGAGAGTACCGTTGTTGCTCTGGTTCCTGAACCTGAATTTCAGGTTTACATCACCCTGATCTGTTTTTGAAATAACCCTGAATTTTGCCGGTTTTGCAGGGAGACCAATACCGGCAACACTTGTATCAACAAATGCGCTGCTGAACTGAACCTCTATATTTGCCGGAAAGCCCGGTCTTCTCAGTGTTATAGGGAGACCGGGAGCGTATCTGTACTTCATTGGTATATTTGAACTGCTGCCTGAAACAAACCCTGTGTTTGCAGAGTCAATTTCAACGGTCTGTGCGGTTGAGATTACAGGAAGAATTCCTCTGCCGGAAGGCCCTGTCCCCGCTCCTTCAAGATCATAGCCGAAATTAAAAAGGGTATCACGCGAAGTCTCGTCCACGAGATAATAATGTGCTGCACGTACGCTGTCACTGTTATTAAAGAAATTAATTGAAATAACGTGATTTTCAGGAACAAGATCAGAATTTAATACCTGAAGGCTAACCGCACCAGTTCCGTTTCCCGAAGTTTTCTGCAGATTTTGAACCTGTCCTGATACAAATCCTAATACCGGGGAATTTGGTATTACGGCAACCACGTTCTTCGGCAGAACTGTTCCTCCTCTGAGTGTGCGGGTTACCGTTATCGAATTTTCAGAAGGATATATTTCAATTGAATCAACGCCTCTGTCATAAGATGTCAGGGCGTAGTAATACAACTGACCGTTCACAACATTTGTATCACGGAAAGAATGTCTTAAGCCGGAGTCTTCTCCAAGGAAATAAGCCACTCCTTCTACCGTAGTCATTGAAAAACCCACTATATCATTCTTCAGATCAAAAATTGCGAGTGGTCTTCCGTTGCCTATGGGACCTGTACCCGTTCCCGTCCATATCACCTGGGGATCCAGGAAGGCGGGATCGGTTGATCTGTAAATACGGTATCCTTCAAAATCATTCGTGTTTGTAACGGGATCAAATGCTCTTTCTGCAGCGTTATCCCATGTCAACTCAACATATTTATCACCGGCAAAAGCCTGAAGCGTGGGGGTAGGGGGCGGTACGGCAAACTGATAATTTGCTTCATAAATCTGAAGAACAACTTTTGTAGTATTTCTAAGCTCCCTCAGATCTTTTCCAAAGCCAAGTGAAAGTGAAAATCTTTCAACTTTGCCTACATCAAGAATAAAAGGTCCTGAAGCAAATAAAAAGCCAATGTTATAGTTAAGCACGAGTGCCTGATCAAAAGAGGAATCGGGTGTGGTGAAAAGATTGTAAAGTCTCTTGGGCCATTCCTTACCATCATCAAAAAATACAACTTGATCCACCTGAGTGGTGGGTGCCCCGACTCCCGCTTTAATCCTGTTCATCTTGAATCCTGTCAGCCCGATCTGATCAGATTCATCAATATCTGTTTTGTCAAAATTTGTTTCGCCGTTAGTAGGTCTGCCGTCTTTTTCACCGTTATCGTTAGTACCAAATACTCCGTCTGCTCCGGTATCATTATATTCTGCCACCCAGTCAAGATCTTCGTCACCTGTGAACCATACCCCGGCAATAAATGCAGGTCTTTGTTCAAGCTTACCAACTACTGTTTCGAACTTGGTCATATCATAATTTGCCTGAACATAAGAACGGATAGCTTCCTGACCGATTATCATGGTTCCTTCGCCGCCGTCTCTTTTTTCATTCAGGATACCATCGTTGTCATTATCAACAGCATCAAAAGAGTTGCCGGGTGTTTCAAGGTATGAATAGCCGAGATATCCCGTGGTTCCGCGCACGCCGTTACCGTTTTTATCCCAGGTATATACGAGGTTAAGACCAAAATCTTTGTCAAAATATGCATTGTCATCATCTGATTCCGCAATTCCGTCTTTTCCTATTGCGGATCCGCCGACACCGGAATCCATATAGAGACCGAAGATGATATTGTTATCATATTTTGTTGTAGATTCATTGGCGATATCATAATGGAAGAAGATTACGTTTCCCGCCTGAGGATTAGACCACTGGAATCCGCGCTGTTCAACCTTAAGTCCCAGACCTCTTCTTGTATTATCTCTGGCATCAGGATAATAAGCCCAGGCATCATAGAAATTATCATCATAAACCGTAAAACTTTCCTGATCAGCCTTGGGGGCCTTTCCGAAGTAGCCGTTCCACGATCCTGACCATCCCGGATCATCGGGATCAAGCACTTTGTCGATCCACTGATCCGGCCATGTTTCAGGGAGATTGCTTATAGCAATAGACCTGCTTTTATTAATTGCCGGGTCAGGCTGGAAAAAGCCGGGTCTCGGCTCAAAGCGCATCGTTTTATTAGAAATGGGGCTCGTGCCCTGTCTTTCACGGTAGCCCGTCTCCATGATGTACGCGAGGCGGTTATTAGTCTGATTCACTTTTGCCAGCACAAAAGGAGTGGTTCCGTCTGAATAATTCTCACCGCTTCCTTTAGGCACCTCAACAGAGTGAAACACACTTAGATCCACATTTAGGGGATCGGCGGGATAATCACCCACCATGCCGAAGTTGTAAAACAGAGTTCTGATCTTATTGGCATCGTGTATACCTGATCTCTCAGCATCTATCCTTCCCCTGAGTTCGGCAGGGATCACCGGTAGCGGAGTCTGAGAGCATAATTCAGCCGGACTAAGAGCCCATGCCGTCAATATTAGTAACAGCAGATTACGCATGTTTTCAACAGATAAAAATTTCATTGTTCTCATAATTATTTACTCCTGAAGGATATGCCGATTTCAATCCTTCTAGGCTCATAAAATCTTGAAGGATCATTTAAAACACTTCTCGCAGAAGACGGATTGAGTGTGTAATCGGGGCTTCCCGTTGAAGAAAAGACAAAACCGTTAACATTATGATTGTTGAAAAGGTTGGAGATCCTTGCAAACAGGCTCAGGTTAACCAGACCCGTTTCAAAGAACTTCTCAGCTCTGAGATCAACAAGCACATAACTGTCTTTTCTCCCTGAATTTGTTTCAAGACGTGCATTGAAACCGGAACCGATCTCAGGCGTGTATGGCTGACCGCTTCCGTACCTGATTATTGTTGAAACGGTAAAATCACCCGGCTGAGAATAAATTAAGGAGGCATTAAGAGTGCTTCTCTGATCCCATCCGAAAGATATTGTTCGTGGTCTCGGGTCCTGACCGGAAGCCGCCCTGTTTGCAGTTTCTCTCGGGTCACTTGAGTTACCTTCGGCAAACTGCAGAGTATAATCAACTGATGTGCTGAAATTGCCCCAGTTTCTCTGTGTGAGCGAAACGGTGAATCCGTAAACGCTGCCAAAATCAACGTTAGTAAACCTGGCGTACTCTGCGGCAGTGTAAGTGCTGACAAACTCAACGCCGAGGAGGTCTTTTATATCTTTATAAAAAAATGAAAGTTCAACGCCAAGTGAGTTTCCAATTGCCTGTTTGTAACCGGTCTCATACTGAACCGTGAACTCCGGTTTAAGATCAGGATTGCCCATAACACCATAGCTTATGCCTCCGGCCTGAAGCTGATCAAGCAGAGAGTAGTCCGCATTTCCGTAAAGCAGTCCGAGACCGGGAAGCTGAAAGAAGTGTCCGTATGAAAAATATACTGAGCTTGAAACGGTAAGAGGAAAACTGAAGCCAAGTCTTGGTGCGAGCGCCCATTTAACAGTTGTCTCCCTGGGTACCGAGGCCGGCGCTCCCTGAATTGAATTTGCAGGATTGGCAAGATCACTGGGTATGGTTGACCTTGCATCGAAGAGCTCAAGCCTGAGTCCGCCTCTGACAATCAGATCACCAAGTTCAATTCTGTCCTGGGCATATGCGGCAAACTGCATTGGGTAATAGCTCTCAATGCCGGGAACCCTGGGAATATTTTCACGGGGCTGTAAAATCTGCACACCGTTTACATTGGTGGAGACAAGAAATCCCGGGCTGCCAAAAAGAATATCTGAATAATTAAGTTCGGCACCTGCTTCAAGGAGATGAATCCTGTCAGCCTGCCAGGTAAAATCACCTTTCAGAATGATGGAGTTTGTGCTTTGTTTGTATCTACCAAGATCAACACCCTGAATAATAGCGCCGTCTTCATAATTGGCGTCACCCTTGGGTTCACCTGCATCCAGGTAGCGGGTATCATAAAGGTCTTCGTATTTATAGTCTGTGTATTCAAAATAATTCTGGCGGGCGTTGATTTTATAAAACATCTTATCGGAGAGTGAATGGGTAAAAGACAAACCGTGTGAAAGGGAAGTTGTATTGTTTGATTTCACACCGTCAGGGTTAAATCTGTAACTGTGGATATAAGGAGTTCTTTCAACCAGATTCATCGTTGCCTGATAGCTCAGCTCAACACCTGATAAAAGCCTGTTTGTGAGTTTTGCCTGCCCGCTCCATTCACGGGTCAGAGACATTGCAACCTGTTCACCATCACCTGATGCGTTATAAATTTTCTGCTCAAAATCACTTTCATCAGTCGGAAGAAATCTTCTTTCACCGTAAAGGTATCCGTTATTCCTGTAATGTCTGCCGCTTACAAAAAATGTTGTTGCGGGAATCGGGGTCGGTCCCAGGATGGTAACCTGATAGTTCTGAATCTGTACAGGCCTTACCTTATCAGTGTTCGGGTATCTTTCATTATCAGTGCTGAAATTTCCACCCGAGAAAACTTCACCTGAAAACTCAAATTTATCACTGCCCGAACGGAGCACTGCATTCACCACCCCTGACATTGCCTGACCGTATTTGGCATCAAAAGTACCCGAGATTACCTGAACCTCTTCAATGATGGATTTATCAAGTTCAAGAGATGAAGCATTATTGAAGGGGTTATTCACCGTTACGCCATCAACCTGGTACTGTACTTCGCCCAGCCTGCCGCCTCTGAAATGACCATCAATAACCCCTGCCTGCAGATTCACAATTTCATTAAGACTCTGCACCGGCAGAACATCTATCTCCTCCTTGTTAACTGAAACAACCGAGCTGGTTTCATTAAACTCCACGATCGGTTTATTAGCCGTTACAACCACTTCCTCACCTTTAATGGTCTCAATCTCAAGAACCACATCAATTGTGGTCGTTTTATCGGCAGAAATTCTGACAGACTCAACGGTTTTTGACTGATACCCGATATACCTGAACTTTACTGTGTACGTACCGGCACGGACATTAATAATTGAGTAATAACCTTCAAAATCTGTTGCAGCTCCCTGGTTGGTGCCGTCAATAATTACGTTTGCACCTACAAGGGGGTTACCTTCATTATCCAATACCTGCCCGCTAAGTTTTCCGGAAGTCTGAGCAGATGCAGAAACTGCCAGAAAAAGAAAGAGCAATATATTGATAAGAAAACTCGGGAAAGATATCTGGTAATATCTTCTATTCATCTTGATACCTCGGCAAAAGGGACTGGGTTATGAAATAAAAGCTCCCGGGGGTTCCGGGAGCTTTTCAATAAATTATTTCATTAAGATCATTTTGCCAAACAGGCTTGAAACTGTTTTATTATCGGTTCCCTTGAATTCAACCTGATAATAGTACACGCCTGATGCAAAATTTGCAGCATTGAAATTATAGGTATGATTTCCGGCGGTGAGACCATTCATTACGGATGAATGGACAAGCTGACCGAGTACGTTAAATACCTTCACGCTTGCATCACCATTGCTTCCAAGTCCGAATTTAATACTGGTTGAGGGGTTGAACGGATTAGGATAATTGCCGTAAAGAACAACAGAGCCGGGAATCATGACTGATGCTTCTTCATCAGCGCTTACAGGTGTGTTGGGATCCATAACCATCCATGCAACAGCAGGGCCTCCGCCGTGCTCTCTGAACCACCAAGTTCTTTCACCGTAGTTAGCCAGAGTATCATCAAATGAATCACCGTCATAAAGCACAACGCCCATGAAAAGGAGTTTATCACCAAGACCTGCAGGATAACCCAGTTTTTTAAGATCAACTTTCAGTTCAACATTAAAACCTTCGTCAACATCTGAATTAATATTGACTGTTGAATTCGGTTTAAGCGCAACGGCCCACTGTGCGGCGCCTGAGTCAACGAGAATAGGCAGATAATCATATGCCTGTGCAGCGCCTGTGCCGCCGAATCCGGCTCTGAGAAGGCGGAAATTCATGACGTTATCATCATTTTTTGATCCGCGGTCACCGATAATAAATCCGATACCGTCAAATTTATCAAATACTTCAGTGCCCTGAATGAGCTGGTCATTTATATTTGCGGCAAGATAAAGGTAATCACCCTTGAAAAACATGTGGATAAATCCGTTTCCACCGTCAAGAACAGGGGGTCTGGGGTTTCCGTTAAGTTCAGGCTGCCACTGACCGCTTGATACATCACCTGCTGTGGGGTAAGTTCTTCTTAACAGACTGTCATCCCAGGCTATCTTAAACTTGTAAGCACCCTGCCATACTGTTTCACTCAGGATTCCGTCAATTGCGGGATCAGCAAATGAAGTGCCGTTAGGAACAGTAACATCGGGGCCGACAACAGGAAGAGAGGCTGTGTTAATAGTCACATCCGGTCTGATAAATACTCTTGCCACGTTATTGGCATTAGCATTGCCCCAAGGGCTTTGCCAGTGAGTTCTCGAAGCGCTCGTTCTGAAAGTATTACTGCCGAAAACATAATCGGCATCCCAGATTGAGAAGTTCATGGCTACATTATCACCGTTTGACTCTCTGATTTTATAACCCAGAATCTCGACATCTATCTTCATCTCGATTGTCATTCCGGCATCCGGTAGAGAATCATTTGCTGTTCCGTTTATAACCGTTACAGCATCCCAGGCATCAATCTGTTCAGGGGTTCTGGTTGTATCGTTAAAATTACCGTATCTTCCGATAAATCTGGGTTTTGCGCCAACAACGGGCGCGGGGTTAGGTAAACCGGCCAGCCAGTAAGTATAAAAATACTCAACTGCCGGAGCAGGTCTACTTGATGCTGCTTTGTCTTTAACAGACATCAGAATTCCATCCCATCTTGCCCAGTCCTGTGTACCGCCAATCGATGAATCAGGAATCATGAAGCCAAGATAAAGATATTTACCATCAGCCAGAAATTTAACCGTTGCACGTGTTGAATCGGTTATTGCCTCTGCCTGAAATTCGGCTCTGTATCCGCTTGTAGGGAGTGTTCCCGGAACACCGTAAACAACTTTGATACTCTCGGCTTTTGCCCATGCAGCTTCATTAAGCTGACCGTCAAGAACGAGAGTTCCCTGCGGCACATTACGGGCCCATATCATATCCTGCCTCTGAGCCAGAGTTTTCTCAACGCCCAAAAGCAGAAAAACTAAAAGGAAAAATGAAAAGGTTCTTACAAACCTCATAACTACCTCCTGTTATTTATTTTTGTTTTTATTTAATTAAGTATACTTTTACATTTGCTTTAGGTCCGTCTTCCACTACAGGGATGACATTGCCTTCTATCTTAACTCCGTTAACCGTTATTTCACGTATCCTGGATGTTCCCCCGTCTTCATTAATAACCTCTATATGATAATCCCGCATCCTGAACCTTCTTTTAACGGTGTAGTGCTTCCACTCTGCCGGAATGTTTGGACTGATAACAAGACCTTTTTTAGAAGCCCTGATACCAAGAATCCAATCAACTATCACCTTCTGAAACCATGCTGCCGAGCCTGTGTACCACGTCCAGCCGCCCATACCGTAATTTGGTGATTCAGGTCCGTCAATATTTCCCGGGGTCACATAGGGTTCTGCAACATACTTATCAGGATCCATTCCGCTGTAAACAGGGCAAAGCCTCCTGAATGATTCAAAAGCATGGAAAGAATCAAGCAATAGTGAATAAGCCCAGATTGACCAGGTTGCTGCATGTGTATAAACTCCGCCGTTTTCTCTTCTGCCGGGAGCATATCTTGAAAGATAACCTATCATTTTATCAGGTTCAGAGTATGCCGGTGAAAGAAGCAGCGTTCCGTTATTTTTAAGAAGATGTTTTGTTACAGAATCCATAGCACGCTGAACCTTCTCAGGCTCACCTATTCCGCTTATAACAGACCAAGTCTGAGGATTGAGAAATATCTTGCCTTCATTATTGACGTGGCTTCCGAATTTTTCACCATTGTCTTTTGTTCCGCGGTAATACCACTCGCCATCCCATGCATGTCTGTCAAATGCAGCCTTAAGCTCAGCAGCTTTTTCACGGTATCTTGTTTCAAGTTCATGCCGACCTGTTTCAGCACACAATTCACCGAATCTGTTCAGGATCAGATAGAAAAATTCTGCCATCCAGACAGATTCACCCTTCATATCAAGGCCTGCAGCAGATAAACCATCATTCCAGTCACCTGCGCCTATAAGAGGAAGCCCTCTTTCTGAGAAGCGCATAAGAACTCTTTCAATGGCTGCAACAGAATGGTCAAACATTGAATCAAGTTTTTCCTTATCATCGTAATAAGGTTCTTTATGATCAAGAATTGTGTAATCGTGTGTCTCGTCAATGTAATGGGTAAGAATGTAAGGCAGCCAGAGAAGATCGTCAACCATATTAGTGGGGAGTCCCGTCTCTGAGATCGGATGCCACCAGTGAAGAACTGTACCGTCGGTAAACTGATGTCTGGCGTGAAGTTTAAGCTGATGTGCGGTCAGTTCCGGTTTTATCGGCAGATAAACGAGGCTGTCCTGAAGCTGATCACGGAAGCCAAAGGCACCTGACTGCTGATAATAAGCCGTTCTGCCCCAGAGCCTGCCCGATATCGCCTGATATCTGAGCCACTTATTCACCATGATATTCATTGCTTCATCAGGTGTTTCTATATGCAGAGGTCCGAGCAGTTTGCTCCACCTTGCTTTTGCGGTGATCAGCTCGTTATTAATCTGCTCACGGGTCTGATATTTTTTGAGGGAATGTTCAATTTCTTCAAGAGCCGGTTTTATGCCCATATAAAAAGTGAGATAATCAGATCCTGATGCAGCTATTTTAATATCTGTTTTAACAACTGCAACAGAATCGCTCCACTTCCCTTTTGAATTTGAGAGAACTCCTGAAACAACCCCCAGGGGTTTATCAAGCGATCCGTAATTGCCAAGGAATTTTTCTTTATCACCCTCATATGAGGAGATTTTTTTACTTGCCGAAATAAAACCGAAATAAGGATATTCAATATTCCAGTGTCCGCGGTCACCCAGGGGTATTTCCCAAAGTCTCTTGGTGGCAGTCATCATGTTGAAATCTTCATGGAAATGTGTTTCAATAAATGACTTGTGAAACTCTCTGTGGAAATCACTCGATGATCCCATACACCATTCAAAATAAGTAAAAACGGAGAGATCGGCGGTCTTTCCGGTCTTATTTTCAATCCGGAAATCCCAAATTTCAACGTTATCATCAAAAGGGATAAATACTGTGAGTGTAACCTTTATGTTCTTGTAAACTGAAGTAAATCCGGTATATCCGAGACCGTGTCTGCATTCAAGTGATTCAAGATCACATTTTACGGGCAGCCATGTCGGTGACCAGAACTCACCGGTAAGATTATCTCTGAAATAAAAATATTTACCCCAGTTATCCTGTACAAGATCCTGATGCCATCTGTTCAGACGGTTAAATTCAGAATGAGTATCCCAGCTGAATCCGCCGCCAAGCTGTGAGATCACCATACCGTATGTACCGTTGGAGATTACATTGACCCAAGGCTTGGGAGTTTTACAATTGGTAATAACATACTCACCGCCGTCATCGGTGAAATATCCGTATTTGTTTTGAAACTTAGCCATAATATTTTTTTATCTTTCAACAAGAGTTTCTGATTTTTATTTGTGCGGTGACTTTAATTTTCTGAGGTTCCGAGTTATCACCCTGCATTCTGGATATTAGTAACCTGGTCGCAATTTTACCGACTTCTTCAATATTCACCTGAACCGTTGTAAGTGATGGTGAAAGATGTCTCGCAAGAAAAATATCATCAAATCCGGCAATTCCCAGATCATCCGGAATGCTGAATCCGTGATTCAGACAAACATTGTAACAGCCTAGAGCCATCATGTCATTAGCTGCCAGTACAGCCCTTGGGCGCTCACTAAGAGAGAGCAGCTTTTCACACGCATCTTCACCGCTTTTGAGCGTAAATTTTCCTTCTGTTATCCACTCGGGTCTAACTTCAATACCATTATCACGGCAGGCATCAATAAAACCGTTTTTCCTGATTATTGCATCATAATTATCAGCCGGCCCCGTTATATGGGCTAACTTAGTGTATCCTCTTTCAAGAATCAAAAAGCTGGTCATATTATAAGCGGCCTGATAATTATCAATACTGACAACATCATAGTTGCCGATGTCATTATCACCACTGATAATCACATAGGGAACCCTGTTGAAGTGCAGTATCTCCTTTAATTTAGGTGAAAGCTGAGGTATCAGTAGAATAATTCCGCCCACGAGTCCGCCGCCCATCAGGGTTGAAACTGCGGTTTCAAGCGACCTGTTTTCATGGGAGCTGGTAATCATTGTAAAATAATTGTTGCGGAAAGAGGTCTCATCAACTCCTCTTATCAGTTCCGAGAAAAACTCGTCTGATATATCCGGAAGGACCATGCCGATAATATTTGACTGCTTCTTTACAAAATTTCTTGCCAGAAGATTGGGATTGTAGTTAAGTTTGCCGGCAACCTCCATAATGAGCTTTCTGGTTTCCGGTTTAACTTTTTCATCGTTTGCCAGAGCCCTTGAAACAGTGGCTATTGATACATTGGCAAATTTGGCAATTTCTTTTATAGTTGCAGCCATATTTTCCTCTTTCTGAAGATTAAATGCTCAGGGAAGACACCGGGCCTTCCCTGAACAATGGAGTACATTATATACTATTTCAATAATGTCATTTTACTGACCGAGGAGAAGTTCTGCCCGTTTTCTCCGACGGCTTTTAAAGAGTAAATATACAAACCGCTGGTTAAACCATCAGCATTAAAATCAACAGAATGATTTCCGCTTTCATAATTTCCTGCAGCAAGAATTTTTACAAGCTGCCCGGTGATATTATACACTTCAAGTGTAACATCTGCTTTTACCGGCAGTGAAAAAGAGATGATAGTTGCAGGGTTGAATGGGTTAGGATAATTCTGTGAAAGAACGAATTCTGACGGGGTTACAGAGCCGCTCTGAATTTCCGATGAATAAGCGTATCTGCCATCCAGATCAATCTGTTTAAGTCTGTATGTATAATTTACACCGGTATTTACCGTGTTATCGGTATATGAATATACGCTTCTCTCAGTGGTTGTACCTTTACCGCTTATGAAGCCG
>CAYPMQ010000030.1:0-19291 GCA_964411625.1 uncultured Ignavibacteriaceae bacterium | reverse complement strand
GTATTTGAGTAATTTTTGCAGTCTGTTAACAACGGAATTCGGCACATCAATCATCAGTGAATCATGATAATCTTCGCCAAACCAGATTTCGCGCCTCGCTCTGGAGTGGCAGCTTGAATCACGTGTTGCGGGACATATATTCAGGTTTATTGACTTCAGATTTTCGTAACTCAGACCAATTACATGATAACCTAAGTCTGAAGCATTTTTTTGAAACAGACGGTAATCCCTGGGTTTTGCATTAGTACCGGGAAAAAAAACTAACAACTTATTTAATGGGACAATAACTTTGTTTACATAACAATAATGGTCAATGTTATTGCCGGTGATATTTGGATCGGTCTGAACCGGCTGTATTATGTGCTCAATCCTTTGCCCGTTTAATATCGAATTCATAAACATCAGTAAAACTGAAATCAGGACTAGGCTGCTTTTTTTTAAAACATAAATCATAACAACTGCTCTTTTATTTTTAGTGATGTGGTTTTATTGTCATGTAAGCGTTCTTATTAGTAAAGATACTTTTCCGGATTTAATTCTTACAACATGAGGTTCTCTTAATTTGAAGATCTTATTTCCGGTTGATTCTGCCTTTGTATTAATCACTCTTAACATTACCCGATATCCGGTTTTGAATTTCACGTTGTCATAGATAAAATATGTTCCCCTCTGTGGTGGCAGATTCTGCCCGGTTATTACAGTGAAAAAATCCTTCCCTGACTAAATAAAAACTTTGATGAATTATTTAACATCCAGAATGGATCACTTGAAAGTAAATCGATAATTAAACTATTATTCTTCGGACTGATTACAAAACTGTGACAGGCGGTTATGATTCTCTCAACCGGAGAGATTCTGATAACTTAAAATATTAAAAGCACTATAACAGACAGGATTCAACCGAAATGGCTCATAGATTTTTAAAAATAGAAGTTGAAATACCATCGCAGCCCGGAGAATTACTTTCTGCTCCGATAGTTTGACAAGGGTAATCCGGCGAAGGTTTAATGAGGGGGTCAAACGGAATATTCAGTACGACAGGGCTTCAAAATTCAGTGCCTTTATTAAAAATTCATCTGGCAGCCCTGAACTGTTTTTGTGAATAATTTCAATAATGAATATGATTACTTACAACTTTAAACCGGTATTCATTCAGACAATTCTGTATTATGATATTTCTTTTAACTTTTGTTAAAAGTCTTAAAATACATTATTAAAATCTTAAAATACCTTTTTCATCACATTATAAGTGCTGATATTTCTTAATGAGTAATTTTAATGAAACATTTGCAGCCTGAAATCGCAGCATAATTTCTGCGAAATATGATTTATTTGTTCGGTTCTGATTCACCGGGGCGAACTAAACCCTTTACTTCTTCCATACCTCTGTATCAAGAGATCTGTACTGAATAGCCTCTGATACGTGTGCCGGTGAAATTTCAGGTGCGCCGTCAAGATCCGCGATGGTTCTGCTGACTTTCAGAATTCTGTCATAGGCACGGGCGCTTAACCCCATTTTAGTAATCGCATTTTTAAGAATCATTGATCCCGCCTCATCAAGACGGCAGAATTTCCTGACATCCTTACTCCCCATATCGGCATTGTTATAAATCCGCTTCATACCGGCAAATCTTTTAAGCTGTATCTCCCTCGCTTTAATAACCCGCTGCCTGATTTCTGCAGATGTTTCACCCGACTGCGTTGATGACAATTCCTTGTATTTTACTGCAGGCACTTCTATATGAATATCAATTCTGTCAAGAAGAGGACCCGATATCTTTGCCAGATACTTCTGAATCTGCTGCTGATTGCATGTGCATTTACGGGCGGGGTCTGTATAAAATCCGCAGGGACATGGATTCATGGCTGCGGCAAGCATGAAGTTTGCAGGGAAACTGATCGTCATCTTCGATCTCGAGACGGTAACCACTGAATCCTCAAGGGGCTGCCTCAGAACTTCGATTACATTCTTCTTGAACTCGGGAAATTCATCAAGGAAGAGAACGCCGTAATGTGCAAATGACACCTCTCCGGGCCTTGGGAATGACCCGCCTCCAACAAGCGCCGCATCCGATACCGTATGATGAGGAGACCTGAATGGTCTTTCCGTTATCAGAGCTTTATCTTTTGGGAGGATCCCCGCTATTGAATAGATTTTTGTTGTCTCGAGCGCTTCCTCAAATGTGAGCGGCGGGAGTATGGAGGGGAATCTCTTGGCAAGCATGGTTTTACCGCTTCCGGGAGGTCCTATCATGAGAATGTTATGTCCGCCGGCTGCAGCAACTTCAAGGGCTCTTTTAACATTCTCCTGACCTTTAACATCGGAAAAATCGATATGAAATTCGCTGCCCCCTGAAAAGAGCTCTTTTGCATTCACCTCTACCCTGTTACCCGGTGATTCGCTTTTCAGAAATGAAATAACATCGCTCAGAGTTTCAAATCCATGTACTTCAAATCCGTCAACTATTGCAGCCTCCGCTGCCGATTCTTTTGGGAGGATTATCCTCTTCATCCCCTGCCGGCGTGCCTCAACAGTCATCGAAAGGGATCCTTTGACAGGCCTGAGCACCCCATCAAGAGAGAGCTCTCCCAGAATTACTGTATCTTCAAGCATTGAAGATCTGAGAATTCCTGAAGCGCTGAGTATCCCTATCGCAATAGGGAGATCAAAAGCACTCCCTTCTTTTTTAATATCCGCAGGGGCAAGGTTGATGGTGATTTTGCGCCGGGGGAATTCCATTCCGCTGTTTTTTACTGCGGCAAGAACGCGTTCTTTACTTTCTTTAACTGCATTATCGGGCAGACCGACTAACGTTATCGTGGGAACCTGATTTTCTGCGTGTGTTTCAACTTCAACAATGTAGGCATCTATCCCCAGTGTGGCACTAGAGAGAACTTTAGAGTACATGAAAATATAAAATTTGTTATACCATATAAAGAAACATAAGAAAAAGGGATGAAATTTCCCCCGAAATTTTAACCTGATTTGTGTTCCATAAATAGTTCGGGCATGATTTTGTTGCCTCAAGGATCATCCCCGTGTGTATTACCGGCTTCGTATTCTGCATACTGATATTCTATATCATCGGCAGAAGCTTTTTCCAATAAACTTTGAGATCGCATTTTCTATTTTCGTAATCCATCTCTTATCACCATCAATTATAGGCTTTATCCATGAAGCAATAATTCTCGCATTAATAAATTCATTCTCAACATTGAAGAGCAATTCCCGGAATAAATCCTGATATATAATATCCCGATTAATATCCTGAAGGTATTTTACAATAAGAGTAAAATCATCCGGGTCCTTGGCCCTTTCATACATTTTTTCTGACCGGGAGATCAGTTTCAGAAAGAGTTATGCTTCCGGATGCAGCACTCTGTACTTTTCGGAAATCAGATTATATCTGTCTTTCACCAAATTAAATCCATCAACAGAGATCACCATTCTTGGAGGAAGAATTTCAATTTCATTTTCTTTCTCAGGATATCCGAATGGGATAAGATCAATCTGCTGCCTGTTCAGTAAAAATCTGTATGGTCTTGCGGAATCACGTGTTAATCCCGATTCTTTAATCAATATTTCAGCCAGTTCATCCCATGAGAAATCTTTTTCAAGTAAAACGCTGAAATCAATATCCTCCGTTACCCTTGCTCTCAGATTTGCATGAGAAATCCAGACATCCCTCAGCTGACCACCAATTAAATAGCACCTGGTATTTGAAAGCTCTGCAGCTTTTCCGGTACACTGAATACATAAGGAAACAGCTTAATTACCCTGTTCAGGTTTTCGCTTAATATGCTGATCATATAACATTTCAGCCGTTTCCCACGCTCTGGCA
Organism: uncultured Ignavibacteriaceae bacterium; assembly: GCA_964411625.1. Lineage (GTDB taxonomy): Bacteria > Bacteroidota > Ignavibacteria > Ignavibacteriales > Ignavibacteriaceae > JABWCA01. Next base: position 15,449 of record CAYPMQ010000030.1, on the reverse strand, counting down.
TCATTAATTGCCAATAACTCAGCATAAATGATCACTGCGGGAACGGCACCCTCCGTTTCACCTTTGATATTGTCATTCCAGAATTTCCTGTAAACCGTAATATTTCCGTTACGTTCAGGTATCAGTTTATATTTAAGGGCAAAGTCTTTTTATCTTTTGCAGTATAGATCGTAAAATCAATCGGACGCAGATATCTCAGCATGAGGTATGCCACCTGCTCACCTCCCCAAAGAGTATCAGGCAATTTAAATGGAGTTTCCATCCGGTTCTGCTTAAATTCAGGGTAAGCAGGCTTAAAACGCGCTGTAAAAAAGTCATCCCGAAGTTTTTTAATGTACTGCTCAGCCCGGATACCAAGATTCTTCTTATAGTCTCTGAACTCAAATTTCTTATTTTTAACTGCAGTAATGATATTTTCTTCCCGCAGGCTCCTGAGCAGATAATTCACATTACCCGGGGAAACACCCGTAATTTCATGAAGCTTTCTGTGTGTCATATTAAGGCAGGCAGGATCATGAAGCAGATAAAAAAGAAGAATCAGACCGTTTTTTGTAAACGGATCCTTAATCCTGTTAACAGGTTCAGTTTTATCAGGCTGATTATTTTCTGTGTAAACTTACAAACCCTTCCTTTTAATATAGATATTTCCGCGGAGATCTATATAATTTATACCCTTTCCCCTGAAAACCTTTCTGTATTCAGGGTAAATGACACCTCGAAGCTGTAAGTAATTGCAAATAAATAAATTAGTTGTAAAAAAGCCCATGGTTGTCACTACAATCTGACAGAATAGATAAAACAGGGGATTAGAACAGAGGCTTCAAGATAAAATGGAGATTATTTCATACTCTGCCAACAGGTGTACCTACTATTTAGTTTTAAGCGCGGGAAATATTATTAAAACAGGTCCCGGTAGTTTCATCCTGAGGCATTACCGGCATTCATTAATCGTTAAGCCGGCAAAGAAATAGTTGTTTAAGGCATTCTTAATCTTTTGAACAGATGCTTCATTTGATTTTTCGATTGTAAACTTTAAACATTTATAATCTTTAGGGATAGAGTCAGATTATGAAATGTAGTTCAGAATTTAACTAGACAGGGGTAATGCGGTAGCAAAAATACCTCATCCATTAAATTCAATAATTCGATTCAAGAGTGAAATCAGCTCATAAGGTAATAATTCTTATTGAAGTAAAAATGCTAATAACAACCAGGCATTACACCGCAATAAGAATACCTTTATTTTGTATTTCGTCACGAGCAAAGGGTGAGTTCTCAAAATCTTCAAGCGTAAAAGGATGAGTTTCTATTCTTGGATCAACTTTAAGTGAAATTGGCATAATGCGAAGATTGTCATTGAATCTTGTTCCTGTAAAATCATCCGAAACAATTGCTATATCGATATCTGACCAATCTAAACTTTGACCGGAATTGGTGGCAAAAGAGCCGAAAAGGAACATCTTAAGTATACGAATATTATTTCTACTAAGTTCAGATGCTAACTGTCTTGCTTTATCTAATGCGTATTCTCTATTATACTCTCTATCCATGATCTGACTTTTCCTATTCTTAGCATCTCATTTGTTACAAAATCAGGAGTACACATTTTATAAAATGTCAATTTATAATCCGGATATCGTGCTTCAATATTAAATGAATTAATAATTTTTAAGTCCAATTGACGTTTTTCATCAGGATTCAAACCGCATTTAGCTGCAAGTAAAACAAGATCATGTTTATGTGGTGGCGATTCATTAAAAATTTTAACATATAGCGCCTTAAGCAGCTTTTCAATACTAAGATGACCTAAAAAAAAGTGCAAAGTGCTTTCTTTCATTTTTCTTAGCAATTTCCTGACTTGTAACCCAATCCTCAACGGATACACTCATCCAGTATTTTACAAGCTCTTCTTGAGTCACGGTTAAACAAAAATTGTTCTGAGAATTAGCATATTAATTTAATAAAAATTGCTAAAATTACGCAAACTTGTAAATCAAATGAGAAAATTATGGTGTATGTTAATTGAACATTTCAATTCAAAATCACTTCATAAATACTTTTAATCAAAACTTTTGAATTAAAAAAAGGAAAAGCAAAATATGATTTAGCTTTGCCAACAAAAAAGGCTGCCCGTTTTTAACAGACAGCCTTTTGAATATCAATAACAGCAGAGAGAGAGAAATTATTTGTATGATCTCAGGAAGTTTATTCTGTCCTGAAGCTGGGCAATCGGCACGAGGAGTTTGTCTTTGCCGTAAATTGCTGCTTCACGGTTTGTGAACGCCAGCTCATAATCTTTACTCATCACAATTGCTTCCTCGGGGCAGACCTCTTCACAGAGACCGCAGAAGATACATCTGAGCATGTTTATCTCAAACTTAACGGGATATCTCTCTTTTTCGCGGTCAGTTTCTGCCGCCTGAACTTCAATAGCAAGTGCGGGACAAACTCTTGAGCACAATCCGCAGGCAACGCATCTTTCGGAACCGTCTTCTTCTTCAACAAGCACGGGTCTTCCTCTGTATGAACCCTCAGGCTGAAATTTAACCTCAGGATACTCAAGGGTAAAGTGGGGTTTAAACATCTGTCCAAGGGTCTGAGCCAGACCTTTAGCTATTTCAGGTAAATAAATTCTTTCTAAAAACGTTAAATCTTTTAATCTTTTTCTGACTGCCATGATTATCTCCAAACATTAAGAAATTAACATAACGTATATTGCCACCCAAACAAGGTTGATAAGTGAAAGCGGGAACATTACTTTCCAACCAATATCCATCAACTGGTCATATCTGAATCTGGGGAGCGACCATCTTACCCAGATAAAGAAAAATAACAGGGCGCCCATTTTAACAAAGAATGAGCCAACCTGCAGCGCGTATCTTAAAATATCATTTGTAATTGTCTGTTCATTTACGAAAGGAATCTGCCATCCGCCGAGGTAAAGAGTCACGATCATACCTGATGCAATAATCATATTTGCATACTCGGCGAGGAAGAATCCTGCAAATTTCATTGACGAGTATTCTGTATGAAAACCTCCCACCAGCTCGGGTTCTGCTTCGGGTAAATCGAAAGGGAGTCTGTTCGTCTCAGCAAACGCCGAAACAACAAAAACTATAAATCCTATCGGCTGAATTACCATGTTCCATAAAGCTGCCTGGCTGCCTACAATTGCCTGCGGGTCAAGTGACTGTGAAATGAGAAGAACACCTGCAATTGAAAAGCCCATTGAGATTTCATAAGAAATCATCTGTGCCGAAGATCTGATTCCGCCCAGCAGTGAGTACTTGCTTCCTGATGACCATCCGCTGAATGTGATTGCATAAACACCAACTGATGTAAGAGCAAGAACATAAAGGATTCCTATATTGATATCAGGAGCTACGCTGAAGAGCTGAATGCCCCACAATTTTGCTTCGGGAGGACCTATCGGTATGACCGCATAAGTCGTAAATGCAACAAAGAGTGCAACTAACGGAGCAAGTGTGTGGATTGTCTTAAACGCTTTCTCGGGAACGATATCCTCTTTGAGGAGAAGTTTAAGAACATCGGCAAAGGGCTGAAGCAGACCAAGGGGCCCCACTCTGTTGGGCCCGATACGATCCTGAACCCAGGCACTTATCTTTCGTTCGAAATAAACCAGATATGATACGGTAATGAGCATAATATTGGCAATGATCAGAATCTTTACCAGAATTATGCCGGCGTATTGCAGTAAATCCATGACTCAGAATACTCCGCTATACTTTTATTGCTTTTTTATTTAAATCAACACCGAGCTCTCCCAGTGCCTCATAATCAAGACCATTAAGCTCTTCAATATGTGAAGCGGCTTCTATAAACACATCTTCTGAATCCTGATATTTGTATTTATGCCCAAAAGAATTTGCCAGTTCGGCAAGAATTCTCCAGGTGGGTCTTGCATCTATCTTCTTGTAATTACCCCAGCGGTCATATTTTGTGCCGAATTTATCAAGACGGCTGAGTGACATACCGTCAAGCGTTCTGTCCATTTCGGTTGTTACCACTGCTGGTCTTATTCTCTGTGCCCTGCCGTCCGTATTGATCCAGACGCCGTTTTTCTCTGCATAAGTTGCTGCAGGGAAAACCACATGAGCATATTCTGTTGTTTTATTAAAATTTGTTGCGTGTACTATGAGCAGGTCCAGTTTTGAAAGAAGTTGCTGCCACTCTGTATCAAGAGCCGGAAGATCTTCCTCAACAACATAGAGCGCTTTTATCTTCCCTTCCCTGATACCCTGCATTATGGCTTTGAGGCCGCTGCCGCCTTCACCAACTCCTGAGAGTTTTGCGCCGCGGGTGTTCGGGGCTTTATCTTCAGTGATAAGCAGTTTATCACCCGTGCCGGGTCTGACGTGCGAGGGGAAATCGGTATTTTTTGTACCGGCAACCTGTTTGGCAAATTTCTTCAGCATATAGTTATCTTCGACCGTGCCGAAAGCCGAGCCGATAAATGCGACTTCGCTCTGCTCATATATTTTTAGCTCAGATGCGGCTTTTTCCTTAGCCTCATCCCAGTCAACTTTTGTGAGTTTTCCCTCTCTCCTGAGATGGGGTCCGTCAACTCTGTCATCTGCGTTAACAAACTTGAAGGTGTTTACTCTTCCGTGATCACACATCCAGTAGTCATTCACATCGTCATTAAAACGGGGCACCAGCCTCAGCACTTCATTGCTTCTCACCCACATTTCAATATTGCAGCCTCTTGAACAGCCGGTGCATATTGTATTCGTGTGTGACATATCCCAGACTCTCGCCTTGAATCTGAAGTCTTTGCTTGTGAGCGCACCCACAGGGCAGATATCAACAACGTTGAGTGAATAGGGGTTATCAAGTTCTTTACCCGGGAAGGTCTGAATTGTGACTCTGTCACCGCGTTTGACAAAAGTAAGCTCGGTTTCTCCTGCAATTTCATCACAGAATCTGATACAGCGTGAGCATGAGATGCATCTGTCGCCGTCAAACATCACATAAGGGCCAAAAGATACGCGTTTATCTTTAAGATTTTTATTTTCCACGAAACGGCTTTCACCAACCGAGTGTGAATAGGCGTAATCCTGTAATTTACACTCTCCTGCCTCGTCACAGATAGGGCAGTCAAGCGGATGGTTTATGAGGAGGAATTCCATAACAGCATTTCTTGCGCTGAGTGCTTTCTCGGAGTTTGAATGAACAACCATTCCGTCAGCAGCCACTGTAGCACAGGCTATCGAAAGTTTCGGCATCTTCTCTATTTCAACTAAACATACGCGGCAGTTACCCGAAACTGATAATGAAGGATGCCAGCAGAAATGGGGAATGTCAATTCCGTGATCTTTGGCTGCTTCAATTATAGTCTGCCCGGGTTTAAACTCAATTTCCTGACCGTCTAATATAAACTTACCCATGAGTACGTCCTTATTTATGCTGCAGTATTTATAATTTTACCATTAGATTTAATATACACTTTTGTGAAGAGGCTCTCATCAAGCAGTTCTTTTGAGAGATGATTTACTTCATCAACCGTTACTGCATCAATCATCTTCATCACTTCTTCAAAAGGAATCAGTCTTTTATAATTCATATATGAGTTGGCTAATTTGATCATGCGGTTTGAAGTGCTCTCAAGACTGAGGAGCATGCTTCCCTTCATATATTCTTTAGCCTTTTTTAGTTCTTTTTCCGTAATGCCTTTTTCTGAGAATTTTTTTAATTCTTTTGAAATTGTGCTGAGCACTTTGCCTGTCTGTCTCGGGTTTGTGGAGAAATAAATCCCGAATGAAGCCAGATGTTTGTATGACTGGATAAATGAATTTATCTGATACGTCATTCCCATTCTTTCTCTTACGGTCTGATACAGACGGCTCGCAGATCCTTCTCCGAGCACCAGTGAAAGGAGTCTCTTTACATATCTCTTCTCATCAGTGTTACCTGTAGTAACGTTTCCGAGTATGTAATAATCCTGTTCGATATTTTTGGGTATGATCACTTCTTCTGCTTTATAAACAAAAGGATTAATTACCTGAAGTTCCGGATTCACGTTTTTTGGTATTATCAGTTTTGAGGCAAGTTCAAGCAGCAAATCATGAGAGATGTTTCCTGATGCCGATATAAGCATGTTTGAAGGGAAATAATGAGCCTTATGGTATTTGTGAAGAATCTCATTATTAAATGAATTAATACTCTCTTCTCTGCCCAGAATCGAATTACCCAAGGGATTACCCTCAAAAAGAACTTCTTCAAATTTATCAAAGATCATATCATCGGGATTATCATTGCAGTCACGGAGCTCATCAAGTATCACGCCCTTTTCGTTTGCAATATCCCGCTCTCTGAAAAGCGGATTCTGGATCATATCTGCAAAAACATCAAAAGTCTTTCTGATATATTTTGCCCTGCCCCTGCCGTAATAACAGGTATGTTCTTTTGAAGTGAAAGCATTCATATATCCGCCGTATGCTTCAATATCCTCGGCAATCCTGCGGGCTGAACGCTTTTTAGTACCCTTGAACAGCATGTGTTCCATAAAATGCGAAATACCGCTCACATCCTGCTCCTCAAAATTGGATCCTGTCTGAACCCAGAAACCGAGAGAGAAAGATTTAACGTGAGAAATCCTCTCTGAAATCACTCTTATGCCGTTATCTAACAGAGTTTCCTTTACTTTTTCCAAAAAAACTGCAGTTCTCCAAATAAAAATAATCGAATCTCAAATATAGAAAACATCAGGTACCTAACCAAGTCAAAAGCCCGAAACTTAAACATTCCACTTTGCAAAGAATTCACCTATGTTTTTGTATGCCTTGGTTAGTATTTCTTCATTCGGTAAAAATACCACTCTGAAATGCTGGGTGCCCGGCACCTGACCAAAACCGCTGCCGTGAACAATTACCACTCCCGTTTCTTTCAGAAGTGACTTTGCAAATTCAAAATCGGATTTACCGGTGTGAAGTCTCGCAAAAGCATAAAACGCACCTTCCGGCCTGACACAGCTTATCCCCGGAATTTCATTCAGCATCTTAACTGTGAGGTCTCTCCTTACCGTCAGTTTTTTAAGTGCCTCGGTCAGGTGACTCTGGTCTCCCTCAAGGGCAGGTGCAATACCGTACTGCTCAGGGTGATTAGCTGAGAGTCTTGCTCTGAGAATCTTGTTTATGGCTTCAAGGTATTCGGTTAATATTTCTTTTTTGCCGCTTACAATTCCCCATCCTATTCTGAAACCGGGAACCATGTAGTTCTTTGATAAACCGCCGAATGTCACACAGGGAACATCTTCATTGAGTGATGCAATTGAGATATGCTCTTTGCCATCCATCAGAAGTTTATCATAAATTTCATCTGCAAAGATCACGAGGTTATGTTTCACTGCCAGATCAACTATCTCCTGAAGGATTTCACGTGTATAAAGCGAACCGGTGGGGTTATTGGGATTAATGAGAATTATTGCTTTGGTTTTGTTGTTTATTTTCTTTTTAATGTCATCAATATCGGGCTGCCAGCCGTTTTCCTCATCAAGATAATATGGATTTTCATATCCCTGAAGTTTTGAGGCTACTGCAGTATAAAGGGGGTATCCCGGAGTCGGGGTGAGAACATTTTCACCTTCATTCATCAGGGCGGTAAGGCAGACTTCAATTGCCTCACTTGCACCTGTTGTAACAAAAACGTCCTGAACATTTATAATTCCTTTTCGTGCTGCTTCGTTCCGGATAGCGTTAATTGCCGAGGGTATTCCCGATGAGGGGGCATAACCGTTTTTATTCTGGAGCATTCCCTGGTACGTTGCTTCAATCAGGTGTCCCGGCGGTTCAAAATCATAGATGTTAGGATCACCGATATTAAGATAAAGCATCTCTTTACCGCTCTTTGCCACTTCGTTAGCAAGCACAACAATATCTCTTATAGCATATGTAATATTATTAGTTCTAACTGCAGGTTTTATAACCGTTGCATTCATCACTTTCTCCTGAAGCAAAAAAAATATATTTTGAAATTACGTAAATCAGTATCTTAAATTAACCTTTTTTTCCAACATATTCGATAACTAACCGGAGGTATTGTTGCTTAAGCAGGGATTTGTTCACGCATATACGGGCAACGGAAAAGGAAAGTCAACCGCAGCTCTGGGCCTTGCCCTGAGAGCCTCCGGAGCAGGGCTTAAAACCTTTATCCTGATGCTCATGAAAGATTTTCCATACAGCGAGTTTAAGAGTCTTACCCTACTTGAAAAGTCGGTCACCGTTCTCAGAACAGGAAAAGATGATTTTGTTTTCAGAAAGGAAGAACCCCCTCAGGAAGAAATCACTAAAACAGCCGTGGCACTTGATCAGGCATACAGAGCTATGTTATCCGGTGAATACAATCTCATAATTCTTGATGAGATTTTTGTTGCGGTTTATTTCGGTCTGACAGATGACACCCGGATTCAAAAATTCATCAGAAACAAGCCTGATAACACTGAACTGGTTTTAACGGGCAGATATGCATCAGATATGATTCTGAGGGAATGTGACCTTGTTACCGAGATGCGTGAGTTAAAGCACTACTACAGTAAAGGGGTATTATCAAGAAAAGGAATTGACTGCTGAGATTATTATGTAGTTGTAGTTTTTTTTACTAAATTTGACTTAATCATACATTTAATAAACTAATGCCCGGTTAAACATTTTTTTCCATCTCATAGGATTCGATAGCAGTTGGATAATCATATAATTTCAACAATTGCCGATTTTACAGCCCGTGTTCTGGGTGTTACGACTATCGAAGAACTGCTTATTCATGTGCAGGATTTTATTGATTCAAACTTCAATACCATTCAGACTGCAATTTATCTCTATTCCCCTCAGGAAAACAAACTCAAAATGTACCACACTAAAGGTTTCAGTGAGGATGAAGTCAGGATTGCAGAAGAAACCGCACTTGAAAGGCACCCGGGTTGGGTATTTAAAACGGGTGAGATTTTATATATCCCTGATTCAACGAACAGCAATTTCCCTCATCTGAGAATTGTGACCGAGCGGACAAGATTTGGCAGCAGACTTTTTGTACCAGTTCGTAACGACTGCGAAATTATCGGTGCATTTGGAATAGTCAGTTCTGAAACAGATGCTTTCAATAAGAATGATATTGATCTGCTCACCTTTTTATCGAATGTGGCAGGCACAGCCTTTAGCAAGCTGCGTGAATCTGCAAAGAAAAAAGAGTATGAAGACAGATTACTTCTTCACGACCGTGCCCTTTTTTACATTAGCAGTGGTGTGGTAATTGCCGATGCTCAAAAACCGGATTTCCCTATTGTTTATGTTAACAAGGCTTTTGAAAGAATTACAGGCTATAGTGAATATGAAGTAATTGGTAAAAACTGCAGATTTTTGCAGGGTGACCAGGTAAATCAACCGGAATTTGAAACTCTCAGGTCAGCACTAAAGAGAGGGCTTGAGTGCAGCGTTATTGTTAAAAACTTTAAAAAGGATGGAACCGAGTTTTGGAATGAGCTTACTCTTACCCCGATTTTTTCTGAAGCAGGTATTCTGACTCATTTTATTGGAATTCAGAATGATATCACAAATAAAATAAGGTTTGAACAGCAGCTCAAAGAGATTTCAACGAGGGTTTCTGCCATTATCAGAAATCTCCAGGCCGGAATTGTTGTTGAGGATCATCACCGAAGAGTGGTGATAATTAATGATGAGTTCATGAATATTTTCAGTATTCCGGGTGCTCCGGAGGATCTGATTGGTTCTGACTGCAGAGAAGCCGCTGAAAATCTGCGTTTTCTCTTTAATGACAGCGATAAATTTGTTGCCAGAATTAACGAAATTTTATCAGAGAAAAAGATTGTTAAAGGGGAAGAGCTAAGCCTTAAAGATGGCAGGATTCTTGTACGTGATTACATTCCTGTATTTATTCAAGATGATTACAGCGGTCATTTATGGCAATACAAAGACGTGACCGAGCTTAAATTAAACAGAATTCTGATTGAGGAGAGCGAGAAAAAATACAAACAGATAGTTGAGAATGCAACAGATCTGATATTCAGCACCACGGCTAACGGCCGGTTCACATATGTAAATCAGGGGGTTATTAATTTATTAGGCTATTCAAGAGAAGAACTGATAAAAAAAGCCGTTTTTGATCTGGTCAGAGAAGATGAAAGATCAAATACCAGGCGTTTTTATATTGAACAGCTGAGAACCGGTAATGAGAACACATATTTAGAACTGCCTGTGGTTTCAAAGGATGGGAAAGTGATATGGCTGGGGCAAAGCACACGTCTGGCAAGAAATGACAGTAATGATTTTTATTTTGACGTGGTTGCCAGAGATATCACTGAGAGAGTTTTCTTTGAAAATGAGGTCAAGAGGCTTAAAAATTTCTATGAACAGATACTAAATGATCTTCCGGGTCAGATTGCGGTTTTTGATGACAAATTCAACTATATCTTTATAAATCCTGCGAGTATAAGAGATACCGAACTGCGTAATTGGCTGACCGGAAAAAATGATTATGATTATGTAGAAAAAAGGGGGCTTGATCTCTCGGTGGCCGAGAACAGATGGCAAAAACTCAACCAGGTATATACTTCAAGGAAGCAGCTTACTTTTGAAGAACAGATCAGAAGGCCTGACGGGGAAATAAAATCATTTTTCAGGGTTATCTCACCAATTCTTAATCCGGACGGAGTTGTGAAATATCTTATCGGTTATGGCTTCGATATAACCGATCTGAAGCAAGCACAGGAGGCATTGATAGCTTCACAAAATCAGTTAAGCGCTGTTCTTAAGACAATAGGTGAGGCTATAATCGTTTTTGACTCTAAGGGTTATATAACCATGGTCAATAACGAAGCAGAAGCCTGCTGGGGCTTTATAGGACCTGAGCTCAGCGGCAAGCACTTTTTCTCACTGTTCAAAACTGATGAATTTACCGTCGGAAAATCAAATCTTAACTTTGAATCTGTCATCTCTGAATTCGAGAATAATTCCATTGAAAAAACCGCTGTCAGAAAAGACGGAAGCCTTTTTCCTGCAGAGCTGAAAATAACACGAACTTATGTGAATGATTTAACAATATTTACTGCCGCTGCGGTTGATATCACTCGCAGGAAAAAGGTTATGGAGGAACTAATTGCCGCAAAATATGCTGCTGAAGCCTCAACAAGAGCTAAGGAACAGTTTCTGGCACATACAAGTCATGAGATAAGGACCCCGATGAACGCTGTCTTAGGTCTCACAGGACTTCTGCTTGAAATGAATCCTACCGAAGAACAGCGTCAGTTCCTTGAGAACATTAAATCTTCAGGAGAAAACCTCCTGGTAATTATTAACGACATCCTCGATCTTTCCAAAATTGAAGCCGGCAAAATTGAATTTGCAAGTGAAAATTTTTCACTCAGCAGCCTTATTAATCAGGTCATCAGGACTGCACAGTTTGCTGCAAAGGAAAAAAACCTTTATCTGAGAAGTGTATTTGATGAAAATATGCCTGATTTTTTCACCGGTGATACTGTCAGGCTAAATCAGATACTGCTGAATCTAATCACTAATGGCATTAAATTTACCGAAACTGGTGGAATAACCATTACTGTACGTCTCATAAGGATATTTAAGCAAAAAGCTGAACTTGAAATTACTGTTTCAGATACCGGCACAGGCATCTCGGAATCTGATCTGAAAACGATATTTGAACCATTTAAACAGATAAATTCCTCTGGCTCAAAAGGTAAAAAGGAAGGAAGCGGGCTCGGTCTTTCGATCGTGAAACTTCTTCTTGAAAAACTTGGTGGTTCTATCACAGCTTCAAGTACACCGGGGTCCGGTTCTGACTTCAAAGTTAGACTTAAGCTTCCTATTGCCAAAAACGAAAATCTTGTTGAGGTTAAAAATTCAGGTCAGAGGCAAAATATCAGGGATTTCAGGCTGCCCGGCGTTAAAATTCTGATTGTTGAAGACAACACTATGAATCAGCTGGTTGTGGCAAATACTTTGAAGCTGTGGGGTGCGGTATTTGATATTGCGGCCAACGGGCAGGAAGCTCTTGAAAAACTTAAAGAAAATAATTATGATTGTATTTTAATGGATCTTTCAATGCCTGTTATGAACGGATTTGAAGCATCAAAAAGAATCAGAAAAGATTTCCCCACCCCCAAAAAGGATACCCCCATCATAGCATTAACGGCATCAGTGCTGCTTACTTCAAGAGATAAGGTTTATGAATCCGGCATGAACTGCCATTTGGCCAAACCGTTCAGACCGGCTGACCTTTTTAATAAGATAAGAGAATTAATTAATCCGGAAAAAATAATGGATGCCATGCCGGAACCCGAAAGTTTAGTGGAAACCCCGCCGGCAATCCCCTCAAGAATCACTGATCTTACTGTGATTGAAGAGCTTACCGAAGGGAACCCCGATTTGATGATAGAACTTATTGAACAATTCATATTGAATACTCCTGAATATCTTCAGGAAGCCGCTGAAGCTGTAAAAGGGTCAGATTATGCTAAACTTGCTGCCATATCACACAAGATGAAACCCACATTTCATTATATGGGGATGGAAAAAACAAGAGAGACAATTCAGCAGCTTGAAAACTACGCCAAAAATAACGCAGATAACGATAAGTGCGCTTCGCTGCTTGAATCTGCCCTTTCAGATTTTAACAGAGGCAGAGAAGAGCTTATTGAAAGTCTTAATAAAATGAGAAAAAAACAATCTCAAGGTACTCATGGAAAATAGAGAAGAATTAATTGAAAATGCTGAAAAAGCTATACAGGAACTGATGGCAAGCGGTATTCCCGAAAACAATATTATCCGTCAGTTTGAAATTTTCAGGGAGGGTCTGCCATTTCAGAATATTTTGAAACCAGCCAAAATAGGTGACGGAATAATCCGAATTAATGAAATTGAAAGAGCTGATCTGATTCAGTATTTCAACAAAGGTGCAGCAGAGAACCGATACTCAAAATTTGTTCCCGCATCAGGCGCTGCAACCAGAATGTTTAAAGCCCTTCATTCAGTGGCAGGAAAATACTCTTCTCTTTCACTTGATGAACTAAAGAAACTTACAGACAAAGACTCTGCAACAACGCTCAGATTTGTCACTGAAATTTCATCTTTCGCATTCTGCCGTGAGCTTTTTGATAAATTGAAGGAGTATGGATATTCTCCTGATCCGGATTACCATGCCTCTGATATAATACCTCTTCTTAAGTTTACGCTGGGTCAACCGGGCTTGAATTATTCCACTTATCCTAAAGGATACGTTCAATTTCATAAATATCCGGACGGACCAAAAACAGCTTTTGAGGAGCAGATATCTGAGGCATTGGTTTATGCTCTCAATAGTAACGGCACTTTGAAAATTCATTTTACGCTTCCCTCAGAACATTTAACTAAGCTTGCAGAATTAATAAATAATCTTAAATCAAAATATGAAACAGCGCGCATTAAAATTCTGACTGATTATTCAGTCCAAAAAGAATCAACACACACCATTGCTGCCACACCTGATAACAGGCCTTTTCTTGAAGGTGAATATGAGTTCCACCTGAGACCAGCCGGGCATGGCGCTCTGTTAGAAAACCTGAATGATATCAATGCCGATATCGTTTTCATCAAAAATATTGATAATGTTGTTCATGAAGATCACAGAGAGGCAACGGGATTGTATAAAAAGCTTCTGGCAGGCTACCTTATTAAAACTGAGGAGAAAATTCATGAAATACTCGGAAGAATTGAATCAGGAGATTATGACTCTGATTTTCTGAACAACGCTATTAATTTTGTTTCTTCATCTGTAAATATACTTGTTGATGAGAAGATCAGATCAGCAGATTCAGATGCCAAAGCACGATTTCTTACTATAAGTCTTAACAGACCTCTGCGGGTATGCGGAATGGTGAAAAATGAGGGGCAGGCTGGCGGAGGCCCATTCTGGGTTAAGGATCAGGATGGCAAAATATCTCTTCAAATCGTTGAAGAAGCCCAGATTAATAAGGACATTGAAGATCAATATCAGAAGTTTATTTCAGCAACGCATTTTAATCCGGTTGATCTTGTTTGTTCGGTCAGAAACTATAAAGGCGAGAACTTTGATCTAAGAGATTACAGAGATCTGAAAACGGGCTTTATAACAGTGAAATCTAAAAACGGCACAGAGCTTAAGGCTTATGAACTCCCCGGTCTCTGGAATGGCAGTATGGCATTCTGGAACACAATATTTATTGAAGTACCAAAAGAAACTTTCAGTCCTGTTAAGGAGGTAACCGATCTCCTTTCAGGTTTACATCAACCATTTAGCAACAAAGGTGAATAAATGAACTTTGAAATTACAAAACATGACAACTTATCAGTGATCTCGGTAAATGATAAGAGACTTGATGCAGAAATTGCAGTTACATTCAAGAATACTGTCGTCTCACACATTGATGAAGGCAATTTTCTTATTGTTATAGATCTTGATAAAGTGGAATTTATTGACAGCAGCGGCCTGGGTGCCATTGTAACATGCCTAAAACATCTGGGGCGCAGAGGTGACATTGTTATTTCCGGTGTAAAAAAATCTGTGATGCCCCTTTTTGAACTCACAAGAATGGATAAGGTCTTTAAGATTTTTACTGATACTAACTCTGCTTTAGAAGAGCTAAGGAAGTGATTTACGGCAGCAAACAGCTGGAGCTAACGAGTGAGTTTTCCCAGGTGAAGACTGTCACCTCAGAGATTACTGCTATCTGTAAAGAAATTGGTTTAACTGAACAGGAGTCAGGGCAAATCACTCTTGCAGTGGGAGAGGCTATTAATAATGTCATTGAACATGCTTATAAATGTGCCCCCGGCAGGCCAATAAAGATTACTATCAGTTATAATCAATTTGTGCTTGATCTTATTATCTCTGATGAGGGGGAAACATTTAAGGATTTCAGCCCCCGAAAAGAACTTGATTTTGATCCTGACGATCTTTTATCACTGCCGGAAGGAGGCATGGGATTGTTTCTGATAACTTCGATCATGGATAATATTGAATACAGTTCTTCAGAGGGTGTAAACACTCTGCATCTGTCAAAAAATATCACTCGAGTTTCTGATTCTGAAATGTAATTTAATTTACCAGGCTTCGGTTTGAAGTTTTCTGATTTAATTATTAAAGCAACTGCAACAGTGCAGTGAATGATTCCCAAAACAAGAAGATTAATTTAAGACGCATATGGGTTTTTATTTTGACAAATTTGAAGCAAGGATTCCTTATCCTCCATCAGATCATTCGATCCCGAGAGAGCTGCTGTGGCAATTTTTTGCCACCCTGAATCTTACCTTCGGTGCGTGGTACATCGGCTGGAGATGGTGTTGCTCCCTGAATATGGAAGCACTTTGGTTTTCAATTCCTTTAGTAATAGCAGAAACAGGATCATTTATCGGGTTAATACTTTTCACTTTCAACCTCTGGAAGATAAA
>CAYPMQ010000029.1:5797-20022 GCA_964411625.1 uncultured Ignavibacteriaceae bacterium | reverse complement strand
GGGTATCTGCAGAATGAAACCGGCCTGATGCCTCTGGATTCTGATTACGGATCAGCCGGGCTTCAGATGATCGCCTTCAGACTGCCGGGTATTGATGGCCCCGCTCTTAAAAAAGCGCTCTATGATCAGCATCGGATTGAAATACCCGTCAACAGGTATAACGGAGATTATCTTATCAGGATCTCATTTCAGTGTTACAACAGAAAAAGCGATATCCGTAATCTGGCTAAAGCTATTAAAACACTTATGATTACGGGAACAATTCAGGAACCTCAAAGGTCTTAATAACATGATACGCATATTTCAGAATAACATGTTTTGGCCCCTTTTAGCTTTAGTTTTTGTGATGCAGGGTATTCTTTTTGCCCAGCCTGCCGATTCATATAACAAATATCTGCTTGCACAGTCATATGAACAGGCTGGACAACCCGAGAAGGCTTTGTCATTATATGCGGAGTTATACAGTTCCTGGCCCGGGAACCCCGAATATTTTCAGGCTTTTAATAACATGCTTGTTAAGCTCAAAAAATATGATAAAAGCATTGAAATTCTGAATACTGAGATCAAACTCAAACCGAACGATATTAATCTTCATGGTCTGCTTGGAAAAACTTATTTCATAAGCGGAAATGACGAAGAGGCATTCAGGGTATGGGATAACTACCTTAACGCCTATGCAAAAAGTCCTGTGGAATACAAGGTGATGTCAAATCTCTGTATTGAACAAAGGGCTTATGGAAAGGCTGCCGAGATTCTCCGAAAGGGGAACGAGCGGTTTAAGAATCCGGCCATGTTCAGTTATGAAATATCGAATCTTTACTACCTGCTGATGCAGTACAGAGAGTGTGCCGTGGAACTTATTTCTCTTCTGAAATCAGACCGCAATCAGTTTTCAACAGTTGAAAACAGGTTTCAGTATTTCGGGAGCAAAGATGAGGCGGTGAAAGAATTTATTGCCGTTCTGGAAGAAGAGAATGAATCATTTGATCCGCTGGTTGCAAGAATTCTTTCGGGACTCTATTATCAGGTAAAAAACTATCAGGCAGCAGTGGAGCTTGATAAGCAGATCGATTCAGAAATGAAGGAATCCGGAAGTTTGCTGGTGAATCTGGCGCAGAGACTATTTGCCGACAGACAATATCAGCTCAGTATTTCGCTTTTCAGATACCTTCTTGAACAGTACCCGAAATCTTCTCTTATTCCGGGGATCAAAATAGGGCTGGCAAGGGCAATAGAGGAATCAATATCAGAAGCGGGAATTAATTCGGAAGACGCATGGAAACCGCTGAAAAAAAGGATTCCGTCCGATCTCAGCCTTTACAATGAGGCAATAGCCATTTACAGCGAAATTCAGGGTGATATCAGAAACCCCCGGCTTGCATCCGAAGCTGCTCTGAGACTGGGGATTCTCTACAAACAGACAGGTGATTATGAAAAGGCGCTGCAGCTGCTTCTGAAGATCGGAAATGAGAAGAGAAACACTCCTTATGCCGCCCCGGCACTTATTGCGGCCGGCGAGATTTATCTCCTTACCAACAGATTAACCGATGCAGCAGATGCTTTCAGCAGTGTTCAGAACACTTACCTCCCGGATACTAAGCTCGCAGGAACGGCAGATTTTATGCTGATGCAGAGCTATTTTTTTAACGGCGATATCGATAAAGCATCACAAGTGCTCGGTAAGCTTCTTGCAAATACGGGTGATGATGTAAATAATGATGCACTGAGATTTTCTCTCATTCTGAACAAAAATTTTAATGATTCACTGAGTTTAGTTAAATTTGCACAGGCAGAATACTTCGTTTTTACAGCCGATTATTACGGGGCAGAAAAACTTTTCAAAGAACTTTCCGGGCTCAGATCTTCACTTCTGATTTTAAATATTGCACGGCTGAGGCTTGCAGAGATTGAAACAGAAAGAAACAATTACACCGAAGCCCTTACTCTTACTGACGCCCTCGCAGATGATCCCGTTAATCTTTACGGTGATAAGGCTCTGATGCTCGCTGCCGATATCTGCAGCAAAGGACTTAATGATTCAGGACGTGCAATTGAATATTACGAAAAACTGCTTATAAAATATCCTGCTTCAATTTATCTTGATAAAGCAAGAGAAGAAATTAATAACTTAAAAAAGAGACCCATTTAATTTATGTCGAACAAATTCACCCCTAAGAATATCAAGTGCTCTTTTTGCGGAAGAGACGGAAGAGAAGTAAAGGGAATGATTGCCGGTCCTGATGTTTACATCTGTGACAGTTGTATTGCCAGCAGCGTTGAGATTCTTAAATCAAAAGCTTCGGTTATCAGTAATCCGGCAAAAAAGAACAACAAACTCAGCCCTAAATACATTTTCGAAACTCTCGGTGATTATGTGATCGGGCAGGAGAAAGCTAAAAAGATACTTTCGGTGGCTGTCTATAACCACTTTAAGAGAATCAATCATAATGAGAATTTCCCGGATTTTGATGATGTTGAACTTGAAAAAAGCAACATCCTTCTTATCGGCCCAACAGGTACGGGTAAGACACTTCTGGCAAAAACTCTTTCCAGGATCCTTGATGTCCCTTTTGCAATTGCCGATGCCACAACAATTACGGAAGCCGGCTATGTGGGTGACGATGTTGAAACAGTGCTCGTACACCTCCTGCAGGCTGCGGATTACCAGCTTGAAAAAGCAGAACGGGGTATTGTGTACATTGACGAAATAGACAAGATTGCAAGAAAAAGTGACAGTTCCTCAATAACACGCGATGTCAGCGGTGAAGGTGTTCAGCAGGCATTATTAAAAATACTCGAAGGTACAATTGCAGGTGTTCCTCCAAAGGGAGGAAGAAAACATCCCGAACAAAATCTTATCTATGTAAATACAAAAAATATTCTGTTTATTGTAGGTGGTGCTTTTGAAGGTATCGAAAAGATCATTGCCGAAAGAATTAATAAAAACAAAATGGGCTTTGGTGCCGAGATCACTGAAAAGCAGCATATTGATGATGACCAGATCATGAGCATGGTTATGCCCGAGGATCTTCTCAAATATGGTCTGATTCCGGAGCTTATTGGCAGAGTACCCGTGCTGGCTCCGATGCACTCGCTCAGCAGGGAGGCTCTCAGGAATATTCTGACACAGCCAAAAAATGCCATACTTAAACAGTATAAGAAGATGTTCAAGCTTGAAGATATTGATCTTGAGTTTGATCCATTTGCAATTGATGAGATCGTGAATATCGCAGTAAAACGCGGTACCGGAGCCAGAGCACTCAGATCAATCGTTGAAGATTTCATGCTTGATATAATGTTCACCCTGCCCGGAAAACCCCGGAACACCAAGTGTATTATCACGAGAGACGTCGTTATTAAAGAGGGTGAGCCCATTTTCCTCGAATCAGAAGAGGATGCCAAATCTGCATAAATTTCAGGAGCGCCCGCGTGATCCCGGGCGCTCAATCTTATATTTTTCAGACTTGTTTTTTCCTTCCCCGCTCCTGATATTTTGTTCCATGTTTATTTATTTGAAGCTTATGAGTAAAATCCTGATTCTCTTATTTCTGTTCACCCCGGCTCTTTTTCCGCAGGGGAAAATCCTTATTCCCATGGATCTCTCCCAGACCGATCACCTTAAAGCCTACGGAATCACTTTCAGAGCACTTGAAACAGGCGTTACAGCCGATTGGCTGCTTAACTACAAAGGGGGATCATTCCTTCTTGATTATAATGAGAAAGTAATACTCGAGTGCAGACTGGAAGGTGTTTTTTTTACCGGCATTTCAGGAGGTGAGGCAGCTTCAATCTACGCAGAAGTCCAGAGTGAAGATAATAACATGGATGTAGTAAGACTTGAGAAAGCACCGAAAATTGCGGTATATGTGCCGCCCACCTTCCAGCCATGGGATGACGCTGTTACTCTTGTACTCGAATATGCCGGAGTGCCTTATGATAAGATCTGGAATGAAGAAATACTCAGGGATGACCTCTCAAAATATGACTGGCTCCATCTTCATCATGAAGACTTTACCGGCCAGTACGGCAAGTTCTATGCATCATTTGCAAATGCTCCTTGGTACATTGAGAATCAGATCATATATGAGAGCAATGCAAAAAAGCTCGGGTATAAAAAAGTTTCTGAAATGCTCAGGGATGTCAGTATTCAGATTAAAGAGTTTATAGGAAGAGGCGGATTTTTGTTTGCAATGTGCTCCGCTACCGATTCATACGATATTGCTCTGGCCGCACAGAATACTGATTTGTGTGCCGAAATGTTTGACGGTGACCCCGCCGATCCCAAATCACAGTCAAAACTTGATTTTTCTGCAACTCTTGCATTTCATGATTTCACTCTTGAAATGAATCCCTATATTTATGAATATTCTGATATCGATATCCAGCCTATGGAAATTCCCGATCCCGCTAATGATTATTTCACCCTGTTTGATTTCTCGGCAAAGTACGATCCCGTACCCACCATGCTAACCCAGAACCATGCAAACGTGATTAAGGGTTTCATGGGGCAGACCACTATGTTCAGAAGAAAAACCTTGAAAAACTCTGTTATTGTAATGGCCGAAAGAAAAAATACCGACCACGTAAAATATATTCACGGAAATTTCGGACGGGGCACTTTCACATTTTACGGGGGGCACGATCCCGAGGATTATCAGCATGCGGTATCTGACCCGCCTACTGACCTCACACTCTTTAAAAACTCACCGGGTTACCGATTGATACTTAATAATATTCTCTTCCCGGCAGCAAAGAAAAAGAAACAGAAAACTTAATTTTTAAGTGACTCAAGGAATGATTTAAGATCTTTCACTTCCTTAAGGGAGGTGCTCCCGTGCTTTTCTTTTTCACCTTTCCTGTTCTGTGATGGGAGGTGAATTTCATCAAAACCGAGTTTTACTGCTTCCCTGATTCTTTTTTCGACCTGACTGACTCCCCGTATCTCACCACCCAGGCCCACTTCACCGAACACGACCGAATGTCTGAACGGCTTATCAAGCAGAGAGGAAACTATTGCAAGACAAACGGCAAGATCAACAGCAGGTTCAAAAATTTTTATACCCCCTGTCAGATTAAGAAAAACATTTTTATCTGAGAGTCTGAATCCTGCACGTTTCTCTATTACAGCCAGCAGAATTGAAAGCCTCTTCTGATCAAAACCTGTTGTAACGCGCTGCGGATTACCGAAATAGTTGTTTGTGATCAAAGCCTGCACTTCAACCAGAAGCGCCCTGCTGCCCTCAATGGTTGCTGTTATCACTGAACCGGATACCGCCTCTTTTCTTTCACCGAGAAAAATCAGACTCGGATTTGCAACTTCGGTAAGACCTGTTTCGTGCATTTCAAACACTCCTATCTCACCCGAGTTGCCGAATCTGTTTTTAAGGGTTCTTATTATTCTGTAACTGCCGCTGAGCTCGCTTTCAAACTGAATAACAGTATCAACAATATGTTCAAGCACCTTGGGCCCCGCAATCACACCTTCTTTAGTAATATGCCCGATTATAACTGCTATCATACCCTTGCGCTTTGCTGCTTCCAGAATCTTAGCGGCAGACTCACGGATCTGGGTTATTGTACCGGGGGTGTTTTCGAGGGTTTCATCATAAACAGTCTGAATGGAATCTATGATCAGTATCTGCGGCACAAGTTCATCTGATGCATCCAGTACCCTGTTTACCGAGGTTTCGGCAAGCAGAAAAATCTCCTCACTATCAATGCCCAGTCTGTCTGCTCTCATCTTGATCTGAGTGGTACTTTCCTCGCCTGAAACATACAAAACTCTTTTTTTACAACTGAATGCTGCCTGAAGTATAAGGGTTGATTTTCCGATTCCGGGCTCTCCTCCTATTAAAGTAACCGATCCGGGGATAAATCCGCCCCCTAGCGTTCGGTCAAACTCTGCAACACCGGTTGTTATCCTGCTGTTCGCTTCATATCTGACATCTTTGAGAGGTGCGGGCGTGTTTCCTGCTGTGAGTGACGCTCCCGGGGTGCCGTTCTTCTTTTTTTCTGCAGCTTCCTCATTGAGTGTATTCCATTCTCCGCATGAAGGACATTTGCCAAGCCAGCGGGGTGAAGAATATCCGCAGTTGGCGCAGACATACCTCGTTTTTATAACTGCCATCAGTTCCCGTTAAGTGCGGTGACTGCAGAATACAGTTCCGGGAGAACTGTTCCCGCTTTGTCATAAAATGAGTAATCGCACCGGTATGATATCTCCGTTGCTTCAATATTTACTTCAACAAGCATTGCTCCTGATTTCCTTGCTATATCGGGAAGATAGGCGGCAGGATAAACCAGAGCGGAAGTTCCGACTATAAAAAACACGTCACAATCCTCAGATGCTTCCTCGGCCCCCTGAAACTGATCATGAGGAAGAATTTCTCCAAACCAGACAACGTCAGGACGGATCAGCCCTCCACAGTCGCATACAGGAACACCTTTCGGTTCTTCACTGAAGGGGATATCAAAATGTGTTCGGCATTTGATGCAGTAGTTTTTTTCGATATTTCCGTGAAGCTCGTAAATATGTGAGCTCCCTGCCCTCCTGTGCAGATTATCCACATTCTGAGTAACCACCGTAACGTCAAATTGTTTTTCAAAATCAACGATTGTTTCATGAGCCTTGTTCGGGCTGGAATTTCCCACAATTCTTCTGCGGTATTGATACCACTCCCAAACCATATCAGGATTTTTTATGAAGGCATCAAAATTAGCAAGTTCTTCGGGTTTGAATTTATTCCATATTCCCTCTTTACCTCTGAAAGTGGGAATTCCGCTCTCGGCAGAAATACCTGCACCGGTAAAAAATACAACCTTGTTAGCTTTTTTAAGCCTGCTTAAAAATCCGGATTCAAATTTCATTGTATTACTTGTTTTTGATCTCTTTTAACAGTTTTGCAGCTTCCTGAGCAAACATATAGTCATCTTCATCAAGATACGGAAGATTAGCTATTTTGGTCAGGTGTTCTCTCGCCTTGGCAAATTCATCTTCTTCGATATAGACTTTTGCAAGATCAAGATGGAACATCCTGAAATTACCGCGGAGCTGAATGGCTTTCTGCAGGTTTTCGATTGCGAGATCCATATCGCCCCAACCTAGTCCCAATGGCAGTCTTACCAGGTAAGGTTTTTCACAGACCTTTGCGTGAGTTCTTCCGAGAACATAATAAGCAGCAGCCTGAATTTCGTTTCCGCCGTTGCCAAGCTGAATTGCTTTTTCTGCATCGGCTTTAACATCGTTTACTATACCGATAACAGAGAAGACACCTTTAAAAAGTGCGATTCTGCCGTTTGCGATTGCCCTTCTGAGATAGGTGACTGATTTATCAGGTGCAAGCTTTACTGCCCTGTCAGCATAGTCATAAGCAAGCCTGTATTTTGAAAGCAGCTCATCCTCAGTGCCTGATTTATGTTCTGTGATATCCACGTATGAACGTGAAATCCTCCACAATATTTCCCAGTTATTTGGTGAGAGTTTATCGGCTTCAAGAAATTTCTTAAGAGCATCTTCATTCTTGTATTGTTCAGTGGCAAGTTTGTCACCCTGAGCAATCAGATCTTTTACGTTCTGTGCATTAATTGTAAAGGCTGATGCAATAACAAGTATGACCGGTAAAAATCTGCGTAGAAAGAATTTCATTTATGACCTCATTAAAATGGATTAGATTATTTTTTGAACTCTTTTGAAACGACCTGAAACATACTTGAATCAGGTATTTCGGCTATAACTGTTCGGTTCAGTAATTCGATTGATACTGCAATCGATTTGTTTTTTTCCGGCTCTTCAATAATCACACCTTCAGTGCCTGCAAAAGGTCCTTCGGTGATTTTTATTTTTGCTCCCTTAACAACTCCGTTTACCACCATGTAAGTGAAATTATCATGAACAAACTTTTTCAGATTTTCAATCTGGAAATCGGGAATTACGGCAGGTCTGCCCCTGTCAAAAACACACCTCGAAACTGAAGTCTGTTCAATAGCCTCGAGCCTGTCTTTCTCGTTACCCAGGATGAAAATGTAGCTGTTCATAAGAGGCATTTTTACTTTCTTTTTCCTGTCGCTCCACTGCCTGACGGTTATTACACTTGGCAGATAGACTTCAATCCCGATTGCTTTTAGCTGCGCTTCAGCCACGAACTCATGACGTGGTTTAGTATAAAGTGCATACCACTGTCTTGATTCATTACTCTCAATTGACAAAATACAAAATCCCTATTTTAATAAAATTTTTAATACGCGTTTAAATTCTTTTATATCAAACTTCTTATCTATTACATAATCAACACTTTCTTCGTTATAAAGATCAGCAGATTCATTCTGGCCGGTTACTCCGATAACTATTACCGGAAATTTATAGTTAGAATCATTTTTAAGAGAACCGAGAAATTTCTTTGCCGACATTAGCGGCAGTTCATGATTCAGGATTAACAGATTTGGTCTCCGGCTTTCGACTTCTTCAAGTGCCTCAAAGGTGTTTGTATATGTTAAAATACTGAAATCAGGATACCCTGCTTTAATAATCTCTGAAAGCTGACTGTTCAGAATCTGATCATCCTGAACGATTATAACCAGATTTGTGGGAACCGGCAGGGTAAAATGAAATTCCGTACCGCTGTTTTCCTCTGAATAAAACCAGATCTCTCCCGCATGTTTATCGATAATCTCTTTCACCAGCGTCAGCCCGAATCCGCTTCCTTTTTCTCCCTTTGTACCGTCCCTTGAAAATGTCTTTTCAAAAGTAAATAGCTTGATCTGATCTTCTGATGACATACCAATGCCGTGATCCTTGACCACAAACTCAACCTGCTTATTGTTGAAAATGTTTGCAGCCACTTCAATTCTGCCGTTCTCATAAGAGAATTTAATGGCGTTATTCAGAAGATTTATAAGAACCTGATTGATGAGCCTTTCATCTGCCTGAACAAAAAGCTCTCCTGATATATCAACCGAGATTTCTATATTTTTTCTTATTGCATTGCCTGTAAGAGAGGATATTGCATTATATACCAGTGGTTTTACGGGGATTCTCTGAGGCTCAAGCTTAAGTTTGCCTGTTTTCAGTCTCGACCAGTCAAGCAGATAATTAATAAACTGGAGCTGACTTCTTGAAGAATCATAAATATATGAAAGATATTCGTTTTTTTCGTGTACGGGAAGGGTGGTCTCATTCAGCAGGATCTCTGCAAAGCCGAGTATACTCGTATAAGGACCTCTCAGATCATGTGAAAGAATGTTGATGAAGCGGTCTTTTGATGCATTCTGATTACTCAGCACTTCACGTTCTTCACTCAAAGTAAGTTCTGCAGATTTAAGAGGATCAATGTTAACAACCGTTCCTGAAAACGCCTTAAATCCACCAGAGCTGTCTCTCTTTGCATTAATCAGCTCTTCAACCCATAAACATGAACCGTCCTTTTTCATCATCCTGTAAGTCAGTTTAAGAGAACCGGGGAGTTTATTGGTCTTATAATCATTTATTTCCTTTATAACTCTCTGAAGATCATCCCTGTGAATGAGATAAAAAAGGTTTCCGGCAAAATTCTTAATTTCTTTTGCAGTGTAACCTGTGAACTCTTTAACTCCGTCAGAAATCATTAGATCTGCACCGTTCTCTTCAAAACTTCTGCGGCACCAGAAAAAAATCTGCTGACCATCAAAGTTTGAAAGAAGATTTCTGACCAGCCCGGAATTTTCACAGCCTGTTATTTCACCGGTTTCAATCAGAGAGGCTCTATAACCATCAGAATTATCTCTGGAAATTGCCCCTAAAAAATAATATTTAACATCTGAATCATAAGCCATGGCCCCTTTCCAGTGCTTTCCGGCCGAAAAAAATTCTCTGATATCATCTGCAGAATTATCGGTACTGAATACTTCAAAGAAGCTTCTGTTTTTGACTATTTCAGGATTAATAGATTGATTATTTACCATTCTTCCGGAAAGATCTTTTATTAGGAAATCTTTATCCAGAAGGACCAGCAGATCAAGCCCGATATCAACAATTTGAGGGTTCAAGAAATTTATCCGGTTATTAATTCAATTTTCAATTTCCAAACATAGAAATTAATGAAATTTTTGTTTAAATAATACTTTTCAGGTCTGATATTTAACGGAATGGAGCAGGGCATGAAAATCAGAATTAAATGTGATCGGGTGGCTTATTAAATTCTGCATATCTCTCGCAGCCAGTATCACAAACTTCTCTTCCCGCTCAATTGGCCTATCAGAAATTCCCCCCCTCTTGAACTCGTGGTCATGATTATCAGTTACATTACTAATGAGATTTATGAATATAAACCCCAAAAAGAGAATTAATGAGAATCAATAAAATTTTATTATTAATAATTGGAATTGCGCTCGTTTCTTTACAGACGTTATACGCACAGGGTAAAGGTCAGATAACAGGACGGGTGCTTAACCAGATTACAAATCAGCCTGTTCCTTTTGCGAACGTACTTGTTACCGGAACCACGATTGGCGCTGCATCAGATACTGACGGTGAGTTTGTTATTTCGGGGCTTGAGCCGGGTATTTATTCTATCAGAGTATCGGCAATCGGTTTCCAGACACAGACCAAATCCGATATCACAGTTACAAATGTAAGACCGGCCGAAGTTTTTATTCAGCTTATGGAAGTTCCCGTTGAGCTGGAAAATGTGGTTGTTACATCAGATTTCTTTTCAAATGATCCCACCGATGCCGTGAGCACAAGGTCATTTGAGTTCGAAGAAATCAGGAGATCAGCCGGAGGTTTTGAAGATGTTGTAAGAGCCCTTTCAGTTTTGCCCGGGGTTGCACAGGCTGACGCAGGAAGAAACGACCTTATTGTGAGAGGCGGTGCTCCTTCTGAAAATTTATACATTGTTGACGGTATTGAGATACCCAACATTAACCACTTCGGTTCTCAGGGTGCAACCGGCGGACCGCTCAGCTTTATTAATCTGGATTTTGTACGAGAATCAGCGTTCTCAACAGGTGCTTTTCCGGTTCTGTATGGTGACAAGCTTTCATCAGTCCTCAGAATTGATCTCAGAGACGGAAGAAGCGACAGAATCGGCGGTAAGGGCACGATTTCCGCAACTCAGTTCGGAGTGAATCTGGAAGGCCCCATTTCGTCAAAAAATAATTTCATTCTTTCAGTAAGAAGAAGCTACCTCGATTTTATCTTTAAGGCAGCCGGTTTCGGGTTTGTACCTGAGTACTGGGACGCACTTGCAAAATATGATGTAAGACTGAGTGCCAACAGCCGTTTGTCTTATCTTTTTATCGGGGCATTTGACAACACAAAATTTTTTAATGACACTGATGAAAAACGTTATGATAACTCAAGAATACTCGGTTCAAATCAGAATCAGTACGGAACAGGATTTACTTATCAGTATCTTCTCCCCAATGGTTTCATAAGAGCAACACTAAGCAGAAACTTTGTTGATTATGATTATTTTCAGAAGGATTCTCTTCTTAATCCGATATTTCTGAATAAATCACGCGAGGCTGAGAACAAACTCAAGGCTGAGGCTCTCCTTAAGACTTCCAAAACCGGTGAAATCATTTTCGGTGCCGATCTTGATTATATTAAAACAGAGTATGATATTAAGCTGCCGGGCTTCAGAACCTCATTCGGAGAACTGCTTCCCATTGATTCCCTTACTACGGAAGACACATTCTTGAAAACGGGCGGGTATGTAAACTATACTCAGATGCTCCCTGCATTCATTACTCTTAATATCGGCGGCAGGGTTGATTATTTCACCGGGATATCAAACAGCACTTATTTTTCACCACGCGGTTCATTATCATGGAAAGTTAACGAAAACCTCGCATTATCTTTCAGCACAGGTCTATACAGACAGTTTCCATCGTATGTATGGCTCGTTGGTGACAGGTCAAATGAGTCTCTTGACGCCCTGAAAGTAATACAATATGTAGCTGGTATAGATTACCGACTTAGAGAAGATACTCAGCTTAAAATTGAAGGTTTCTTTAAAGACTATGGAAATTATCCCGTTTCCAGGATACGTCCTTATCTTATTCTCGCAAACACGGGTGCAGGTTTCAGCGGCTCCGAAGATAATTTTGCAGCTTTCGGACTTGAGCCGCTTGCTTCACTCGGAACCGGTATCACAAGAGGTGTTGAGCTCTCGGTACAGAAAAAACTTTCCGAAATACCTCTTTACGGAATACTCAGCTTTACATACAGCGAAGCAGATTATAAAGCACTTGATGGTATAGAAAGAGCCGGGTCATACGATCAGAGATTTATAGCAAATATTTCAGGCGGTTATATTTTTAATGAAGAATGGGAAACCTCATTCAAATTCAGATATGCTTCAGGAAGACCTTATACCCCGTTTAACCCTGACGGAACACAGTCTGTAACAAACTATAACAGCCGGAGACTGCCGGATTTTCACTCACTCGATATCAGAGTTGATAAAAAATGGTTCTTCGAGAAAATCACCCTCATTACTTACATTGATATCCAGAATATCTACGGCAGAAAAAATATCAGTGCCGTAAGATGGGAGAGACGTGAACAGCGTGAAGAAAGAAATGAATCAATAGGTGTGCTTCCCTCAATTGGCGTAAGCGTAGAGTTTTAATTTCGGTAATTAAATGCATTAAAATTTAATGAGGCTGCTTCATCAGAAACAGCCTCTTTTTTTTGCATTACAGATTCAAAACAGGCAGGAAATAAATCTGCGGAACATTTATTTATCCTTTAGCTGCCTGCTGTATGACTTATCAGTGAATTCAGTTTACTTCAGGAATACTTTTGCAACATCAATCAGCAGTGACGGATTGTTGAAAAGTGCCGTTCTGAACAGATTTCCGAGCGTTCTTTTATCCGGAGATACTTTTGCGAATGAATGGGCAATTGAGTTAAATTTTTCATCACTGAAGTTGTAGATTCCGTTTTTTATTCTGTCGAATGTTTCGTGTCTTTTGCCAAGCCTGTCTGCCCAGGCTCTGTCATAAGTCAGAACATGATCAGGTTTATTCATCCTGACTGACTCACCTGCTATCCTGCCGGCTATGCTCCCTCCTATCATTCCGCTTGCAATTCCCCCTCCGCTGAGCGGATTAACCTGTCTTGCGGCATCGCCTGCCAGCAGAATGCCGGGAGCAGAAATTTTCTCAAGAGTAATGCTGCAGGGTACCCCCCCGGCAATCTGTGTAAGCACGGCCGCCCCGGGATGATGTTTTTCCATAAAATCATTCATAAAAGAGAGAGCGGATTTCTTTTTGCCGACTGTTCCGCTGATTCCCAGGCCGATATTTGCAGTAGTGGCTCCTTTTGAAAATACCCAAAAATAACCATGGGGGGCAACATGAGAACCGAAATAAAAATAAACAGTACCCGGATCAACATTAAGATTTGATACCGTGTACTGAACACAGCTCTCCATATCTGAAAAATGAATATGAGTTTTGAGTCCTGCCCATCTTCCGACGCGTGATTCAACTCCATCGGCAGCTATAACAACTTTTGCATAGGCTTCATGTTTTTCACCTCTGTACTCATATTTAACCCCCGTCACTTTGCTTCCGTCAGAGATAAGATCATAAACATAAGCTCGGGTAAGGATTTCCGCACCTTCGTTTGCTGCTGATTTAGCCAGCTCATAATCAAAAATCCTTCGTTCAAGCACATAGCCTTCCTGTTCGAGCGGAACTATGACTTCAGTGCCATCCGGTGAAGTCATCGAGAAATTCCATATATGAGACGCAATGAATCTCTCATCAGGCGTTATAAATTCCTCAACTCCGGCTTTACTGATTGCCTCACCGCACCTTACAGGGTAACCGACGTCACGGTCTTTTTCAAGCATAAGTACCGATACACCCTGAGCCGCCGCATATCTTGCCGCCATTGATCCTGCAGGACCCGCACCAACCACAATCACATCATACTGCTTCTTCATATTATCTCTCGTAAACCCCTTCCTTATTGAATTTTATCACCTCAATTGGGCAGCTCCACACACACTTTGCGCAATTAGTGCAGCGTTCATCAATTATATAAATTTCAGCTTCTTTCAGCTCTATTGCATCGTCAGGGCAGACTCCTACGCAGCATCCGCAGAAATCACACTTATCAGGCAGAATATCAATCATCAGTTTGGCATTTTTTGCCATTCTGAGTTTTTTTTCAGACATATACTCTCTTTTTTATTATTTGGAAGCCAGCCAATGGGCAGGATTAAGATTCGTTTTTT
>CAYPMQ010000029.1:0-5787 GCA_964411625.1 uncultured Ignavibacteriaceae bacterium | reverse complement strand
TTATATAACCCTCAAGTGACTCGCCCACGGTGCCAAGAATCTGACCGCCGCTTACTTTATCACCCTGATTTACTGAAACGACTCCCATGTTTCCATAAATAGTACGATAGCCGTCACTGTGAGTAAGTATAATTATTGTACCGTATCCCGGAAGCCAGTTAATCAGAGAAACATATCCCTGGGCAACTGCCTTAACATTCTGTGCTGAGTTTACTTTGAGATCAACACCGTAGTTAACTGTAACAGTGTGCAGTTTCTCGTTAGTGTTTTCACCAAACTTGCGGATAATCCTGCTGCCTGCAACAGGCCAGCCAAGTTTTCCTTTAAGTTTTCCGAATGCTGCGTCAAAACTGTAATTAACAGGTTCTTTTTCTGGTGCTGAGTCAGTTTTTTCTTCATCCCTGGGTTCAGTCTTACCGGTCACCTTATCCTTCGGTTTTTTTAATTCCGGTTTTGGAGTTGTTTTTTTCTCTTCCTTTTTCGGCGGAGCAGAATCAAGTGATGCTATCAGAATTTTGATCGAGTCAACAGATTGTTTTTTACTTTCAATTTCAGCCTGAAGAATATTTTTATCCTTCTTCAGTTCACTTATCAGAACCTTCTGCTTGTTGATATAACCCGTAAGGTTATTCTTCTCGCTTTCTTTCTGATCCCTTAAAACCTCATAATTCTTTTTCTCCTGCTGAAGGAGCATCTTTGAGTTTTCGAGGAATGTTATACTCTCTTTAAGAGAATTAATCTGCCTCTTACCCTGCTCAGTTATCCTTCTGAAAAAGATGTACCTGGATACAATTTCTGAAAGAGAGTGCCCCGATAAAATTATAAGGGTCTCATCGGCAAACATCTTTTTATGCATGTATCTTAGATAACTTGCCAATCCCTTTTTAAGACTTTTAATTTTTTTTCCGGAGAGCTCTATTTTCTGTTCAATATCTTTAATTTCAGAAAGTTTTTCTCTTCCCTGAATTTCAAGCTCTCCAATAAGACTGTTAAGCAGAAACAGTTTTTTATTGTAATTTTCGATCAGTTCAAATGACCGCTTCTCAGAGTTTTCCTTTTTATCAAGCTGCTTTTCAAGCTCTTCAATCTCCTGCTTCAGATTTTCATATTTTTTCTTTGATTTACCCGGGGGGTTATCCTGCAGATAAACATTCCATGGAATGAGAATCAGTCCTGAAAGCAGAATCAGAGCAAAAATATTTTTAATACTCGATAATTTGGGCATCTGAGGGTATATTGAATTTTATATAAGTATCTTTTTTATTGATTTTAAAATCATTGTAGGTGATTTTAACCATCTGCTCTTTTGACTTGTTTGATATTTCTATTTTCTTAGGTACCGGTATTCCGTCCAGCATTGTGAAATCTGAATATTTGCCCTCTATCAGAGGTACATTCTGAAGATTTCTGACAGTGTAATCGGTGATACCGAGGTTGGAAATATCAATCTTATAGATATATTTTTTTGCTGCGGCAGAATCTATATAAGTGATTACATATTTATCTCTGTCAACTTTATACTCGTCGGGATTTTTATAGAGCCGCTCGGTCAGATTCACCGCTCCTATGAAAGCATCATTCAGTTCATCCACTGTGAGATCAAGTTTGAACATTGACTGCAGAATATCCTGATCAAGTGTGCCTGTATACAGGATATTATTCAGCCCTTCATAAAACCTGAATTCTTTTGAAGTAACAAGAATATTTCCCAGTGTTATACCGAAAGGTCCGAGAATTTCGATATTCATTGAATCCGGTTTAATGAGCAAACCTGCAAATCTCGCACCGTTACTGAACTCGGGGGTTTTGATATCCAGTGTGCCTCTGCCTTCAAAATTTTTAACTTTACGGCGGTTTGCCTCAAGTTTTTTTACAAGCCGCTCGGCGGGTAAAAGTTCATTAGCATTATAATCTTCATCCTCACCTGATGAAGCAGCGCATCCGGCAAGACCCGCAGCCATAACAGATAAAATCAGTAATATTAATAAACGGGGATATTTCACAATTCTCCTTTTTCAACTTTATTTCTGAGTTTTTCGTTTTTTCCGTCAATATCAAGTGCCTTCTGCCAGTAATCTGCAGCAACTTCCTTTTCATTGAGTTTGTAAAGCACGTCACCAAGATGCTCGAGT
Organism: uncultured Ignavibacteriaceae bacterium; assembly: GCA_964411625.1. Classification (GTDB taxonomy): domain Bacteria; phylum Bacteroidota; class Ignavibacteria; order Ignavibacteriales; family Ignavibacteriaceae; genus JABWCA01. The sequence goes on along the minus strand of CAYPMQ010000029.1, from coordinate 3,655 downwards.
ATTACTGCATTTGCGGGATCAATCTCTGCAGCCCTGGCAATAAATTCTTTTGCTTTATCATAATCACCGAGCCTGAAATACACCCAGCCCATAGTATCCAGATAGGAAGATGAGTTTGGTTCTTTTTCAATAGACTTTTTTGCCATTTCAAGAGCTTCTTCAAGCTTCATGCCTCTCTCAGCCAGTGAATATGCATAATTGTTGTTAATCAGAGCATTATCAGGTGCAAGGGCAAGTGCCGCACTGTAAATACTATCCGATTTTTGATAATCTTTTGTATTCTCATAATATAATCCGAGAGTACCCATCATATCAACATTCCCGGGATCATATGCAAGCGCATTTTCCAGATACATTATTGAACCTTTGATATCTCCCGTCTTATTAAGAACATAGCTGTATGCCGAAAGCGCATCAACACTTTTTTTATCAAGCATTATTGCTTTCTGAAGATAAGGCTTTGCTTCATCAAATTTATCTGAAAGAGCATAAGATAGTCCGAGAAGGAAGTTTACCGGGAACTCATCAGGAAACCTTTCCACTCCTTCACTGAGCAGAACTATCGCTTCAGAATACCGCTTGTTGTCATAATACAATGCCCCGAGCTGGATCCATGTATCAAGATACCATGAGGCGTTTTCTTTTACGTTTTCAAAAAAGAATATCGCCAGTGAATCCTGCTGTTCTCTGACCGCAATTGCACCCATATACAGATTTGACTGCCATGATGAGCTGTCTTCATTAATGATCGTAAAAAAGGTCTTTGCAACCGGAAACATCAGTGTGTCTTTAAATGATTGGGCAAAAAATGTGGCCGCAATTCCAAGCTTGCCGTCGTATATGACAGCCGGATCTTTTATCAGTTTTTCGTATTGCACTGCTGCGGAGTTCCAGTCATTTAGTCTCAGCAGACTTTCCCCCTTTTTCTGAATCGCATCAATATCCGTAGGGTAAAGAAGGAGTATATCATCAGCCGTGGAAATCACTTTATCATATTTTGAGTATTTCAGATAATAATCGAGCAGAAACTTTTTAACCGTAAGATTGGCCGGATCAAGCACAAGCAGCTCTTCAATTGCCCCTATTGCTTCATCGGGCTGATCTAGTTTTTCATACAGCTCGGCTATTCTTGTCAGAACCACCCAGTCATTCCCGATAATAGTCATCAGTTTTTTATAAATGCATATTGCGGTAAGGGGCTTGTTATCCTCATACCTTCTGGCCAGCTTATAATAAGCATTCACATTTGATGAATCAAGCGCAATCAGCTTATTCAGAACAATGGCTGATGAATCATACTGACGTGCCGAGTAGTAAATCTCTTCAAGCAGTTCAAGATAATCGGTCTGTTCACCTCCCAGCTCGATTGATTTTTTAGAATAACCCAGTGCATTTGCAAGCCTGCCGATAAAATAGTAGTTCTTTGCAAGCGAGTAAAATATTCCTGCGGATTCATCAAACTGAAGGGCTTCACTGAATTTCTCTATCGCAGTATTGTAATCACCTTTTACTTCTGCCCCCATACCTTCAATAAAGAGCCCCATAGCTATATCCTTCATTCTCTCAGTCGGCAGAGAAAATGAGGGCTTCTCCGGCTTTTCTGATACCTGCGGTTTACCGTCTTTTATAACTTCATCTACCGATGCCGAGCATCCGCCCAGAATGAATGCAATCAGAAAAACCGACACGGGTTTAATGATTTTGCTTTCTTTTTGTAACTTCAAGGTATGTTTAGTGGTTTTAATTTATAATAAGACCATTAAATTTAAAGAATTTCGCTCTAATAATTTCTATAAAAATAAAGACCGTAAGGTTTTGAATGAAAGCGCCTAAAATGGAAATAACGATGGCTCTGATTTTAATTGCAGTTCTGGCAGTCATTCTTTTTTTATTATACGCTGTTAATATCTACGAGGTTTCAGTTGATGTTACCAGAAAGACTCTGTATGCTGACAATGAATCCGAAACCATAATAGCTTCTGTACCGCTAAACAGTCTTGGCAAGCGGGCTATGTTCAGATACGCTCATTCAACTTTTGAATTCAGACGGGGGCGTGATCTGATCGAGATTCTTCAGGAGGACAGAGAACACGGTGTGCTGATTATACGGTCTAAATATCAGGCAGGTAAAGTGGTTATTCTTGTCAGGCCTGAACTGGCACTGTTCCCTACTGAAATCGAGATTCTTATTCTGCCAAACGCAGGTTGAAAATCAATACATTTAGCTTTTTATGCTCGTTTTTGATAACTTTGTACATAAAGTAAGCGGATTTATTATATGAAAAAATCTTTTCTCCCTTTTATATTTATTTTTTTATTGGCTCCTGCAAGTCTTTTCTCACAGTCTTTTGCCGGTGAAAGTGCTGATTTTGAGTACAGGTATCTGATTGATATGCCTACTGCGGGTGTTCTCAAAAAAGGATACGTCAGTTTTATAAGTGACCTCATGCCCAGGGGTGCTGTTGTCTCCCGGCTTGAAGTGGGTGTTTTTGACGGGCTCAGTTTCGGAATCTCATACGGCGGTGAAAATGTCATCGGCTCAGGTGACGTAAACTGGTATAAATATCCCGGAGTTAATATCCGTTATAAAATTATTGAAGAATCACAGACTTTGCCTTCGGTAGCACTCGGTTTTGATTCACAGGGCAAGGGTGAATTTTTTAATAATAGTGACCGTTTTGAGATAAAATCGCCCGGCTTTTTCGGGGCGGTGTCAAAGAATTATGAATTCCTTGGTTACCTTTCACTGCACGGCGCAGTTAATTACTCACTTGAAACCAAAGACGGGGATAATTTTGTGAATATTGCCGTGGGTCTTGAAAAGACGATTGGCCGTCAGGTAAGTTTCGTGGCTGAATACAATTTCGCCCTCAATGACAATAAAAATGATCTTTACGGCAGAGGAAACGGATATCTGCACGTTGGAGTAAGATGGAATATCGGCAAGGGTCTGATGTTCGGATTAGATCTGCGCGATATGCTTGATAACAAATTATGGAATCCGTCTAAAGCAGACCGCGCATTAAAATTTGAGTTCTCTCAGAGAATATTGTAGTGAGGATGATTAAACTTTTTCACTGATATTATTACGGGCAGATTTTTGGGTGAATTCTTTTTCCCCAGAGATTTGCCCAGTACATAAATTCCCGCATAATACAGCATCATAACCGCCAGACCCGTCATTACTGAATAAGCCTCACCTTGTTTTATACCCATAAAAAGCGGTGCCATAGCAAGAATCACTGCAATTAATATAATAAGGGGGATCCCATAGAAAATCATCGACATTTTCATCAGAGTATTACCCGTGATTGCCAGCGTCACTTCGTCACCCGGAGAAGTTGAATAAGGGTCTGTTACGTTAATATAGTTAACTTTTTCATTACCTGCCGGAGCGCAGTATGGCTTTGCGGAACAGGTTTTGCAGTTTTCCTGCGCAAGAATTGCTACCTCGGCTTTGCCATTCTCACTCCGGATGACAATTCCTCTTTCGGTTATTCTCTCTGAGCTAAACATTGCTAATCCGTTAAATTAGTTGTTTGGTATGTTAATCTTTCTGATTGCATTTGTCTGACATTTATCAAACGGTATTTTGGATTCATCAAGCAGTTCATAATTGATAACTGCGAGGTTGTTATCCATTACAACACCGCCA
>CAYPMQ010000028.1:0-20280 GCA_964411625.1 uncultured Ignavibacteriaceae bacterium | reverse complement strand
CACCGGAAGGGAGACCAGTTGCATCAAATGAATAATTGTAGTTGCCCGCATCCATCACCTCATTCAGTAAAGAAGCAACTTCGTTACCCACGATATTAAACACCTTAAGCTGCACCTGTGATCTGAATGGCACAGAGAATTTGATATTTGTTGACGGGTTGAATGGATTCGGATAATTCTGATTCAATGTGAAGTCAGTGGGTATTGCACCCCCGGACACCTCTTTAACAGAAAGTGGCACAGTATTCTGGAAACCTGCTATTTCAGAGAAATGACGAACCTTAATTACCAGTGAATCATTGTAGTTCTCAGTCAAGGCGTCAAGACCTACAAGAAGACCTGAAGCTCCCGGTGAATAGAATCCGAATACCAGAGTTCCGTTGACAGGAATACCCTGAGTCAGGAGAAAGTTCTGCCATGATGCTGTTTTCTTGATTGATACTCTGAAATATTTATTGTTTGTAAAATAATACTCGGGATTGCCGAGAGGGAATAATCCATTCCAGTCATATACTTCAAGGCTCCAGTATAATGCGGGCGCGTGGGGGTTTCCGCCAAACATTACATTACCATACACACCGCCTGATTGAGCAAGATTGGAAATGGTGAGTCTTACAGTGATATCTTCGGGAATTGATTCATCTTCCCACATAATACTGGAACCGGCAAGACCGTTATAAAGAGTCTGGAACTGGGAATAATTCCCCGTCAGAACTTTCTGCGGCAGAACATACCTGACGCCTTCTCTCACGGTATCCGTGGCTATTATGAATGTGGGGAGACTGCCTAGTTTTATTCCGAGTTCGAGCTTTATACGGTTACCCTGAGCTGAAATTTGGTTTAGACCAAGTACAAAAACGAACAGGAAAAGAAAATGTATGAATTTTTTCATTACGGCTCCTTCTAATAGTAAATTTCAATTAATCTGCTTCATTTTAAGAAATATATTTCTCTGAAGCAATGGGAAGGACGTCAAATGTGATGCAGTACATGGGAGAATAGAACCCATATCACACCGGAGCCCTGAAAGAGCCCCGGTATGCATTATTCTAATTTATTTTTTCGCTCTTATTACCCGGGAACAAATTAAAACCGGGTTCAACAGACATATCAAGCCTGATCTCTCCAAACCTGGCCTCATACTTATCAATGTTATCTTTAAGTGCCCTCAGTAACATTTTGGCATGCTGCGGAGTTGAAATTATCCTTGCCTGAAGCTTTGCTTTTGGCATACCCGGTAATATTCGGGTAAAATCAAGGACAAATTCTGCAGGTGAATGAGTAATTATAGCCAGATTGGAGTAAATTCCTTCTGCTTCTTTTTCACCAAGTTCTATATTGATCTGGTTCTGTTGATGTTGTTTATCTTCCATGATTATTTCTTTGTACGGAGTTCATCAGCTTTTTTGAAAGCATCTTCAGCTGCTTTGGTGTTTCCAAGCACTGAATTGATCTTTGCATAAAGTTCCCAGTATTTGGGTTCTTTATCAGTTACTTTTAACAGTCTTTCGCAGGCTGCTAATGATGAGTTAAACTGACTTTTACCCATATCGCCGCTGGTCTCATTCTTTTCATCTGCAGCTTTACGGATAAGGAGCCCCCAGTTAAGATACGAAACAGATGTATTGTAAATAGCGTCTGAAAAGTCAGGTTTGATTTTTTCAGCTTCTTCAAACTGTTTAATAGCCTGTTCATAGTTATTTCCTTTGAAAAGAACATAACCATAAATATATCTGTAAGTCTCGTTTGTGGGGTTGTCATTAACTGCTTTAGCAATTTTTTCAAGGCCCTTCTCATTCTGACCTAACTTATCATAATCTTCAATAAGTGTTGTATATAAATCAAGCTCATTTGGGAAAAGTTCTACTCCTTTTTCAAGCACTTCAACTGATTTTTTCACAACATCAAGATATTTCTGATTTTCGGCTTCATTCTTTGAATTTTCATAAGCTGTTTTGTACTTGTTTGCTCTTTCATTATAAATTGCAGCAAGATACTTGAATGAATCAGCATTTGGCTCAAGTTTGATAATCCTTAAGAGGGGAGCCTCAGCCGCATCATAATTCTTTCTGTTGAAATAGATAAGAACGAGGTTTTTGTAAGCATCTGCTGAATCAGGTTCAATTCTTGTAGCCTGGTCAAATATTTCAATGGCCTTGTCGTAAAACATGGCGGATGAATCTGCATTTTTTGTGTTGGCAGCTTTGTTATAGAAGCCAACGCCTTTGTTGAATGAATCAACCCAGGCTTTTTTCTTCGCATTGTTAACGTCATTTGCAAACTTCTGTGAAATTGCAAGACATTTTTCAAACGCGCCGAGCATATCATCATACTTTTCCAGCTCAATATAAACAACACCCATGTAGTAGTAACCTTCATCACTCTTCGGATTTTTTGTTACTTCCTTGTTAAGCACTTCAAGAGCCTTATCATAGTTTTTCTGCTGTATATACAGTTTTGCACTGGTAATCTCAGTTGATGAACACTGAAAACCTGTGAAAGATAATATTGCCACCAAAGCTAATGCAATAAAGGCGCTATACTTTCTCATTCTCTCTCCTAATATTCCTTTAATTCGTTTTTTATGGTTCAAATAAATTATAATCAGACTATTAAAGGTAAAGTTTTCTGAAAGTAAATTCAACAAAAGATTAAATCTGAAAATTATTTTTACATCATTTTTAATGATTTATCAGATTTTTTGTTCAATAATTATAATAATTTAGTTATCGGGAGGCATCCTATTATATAGTTGAAACTGAGTGCAAGGCATAAGGATGGGGTCAGTTCAAACTGGCTCGGTAAGTTATCTGAATTCAGATGCAGATGGGACAGTATTCACCTCATTAAAAAGCCCCCTTTTAGGAGGCTTTGCTCTTGAGCACTAAGAATATATTCGGTCAGTGAGGCAGCTTAGGTCTGAATATGCTGTAAATGTAGGTTCCTGCAATGGCTCCGGCAAGAGTCACAAGAGCAGGATACTCTCCGGTACCAATCTGAGTGAAGATAGGTCCGGGGCAGGCTCCTGTCAGCCCCCAGCCTGCTCCAAAAACCAGCCCGCCGATGATATAACCTTTGTTGAATTTTTTCTCAGGAACTGCAATCTCTTCACCCGTGATGGTTTTCCCGACAAAACGCCTCAGAAAATAATATGCAATCATGCCTGTTATCACTGCAGAACCAATTATCAGAAAAAGATGCGCCTCTCTGAACTCAAACATGGCTCTTATTCTGTGCCAGTTCACAACATCAGCTTTGAAGAGAACAATCCCGAAAAGCATTCCGAAAAGAAAAATTGGAAGATATTTTACTTTATTCATAGTTCTCACTTTACCCCTTAATCAAATTTATTATATAAACAGTTATTACGCCGCCCGCAAAAAATGAGAGCACTGCATAAATGCTTGACTTCTGAAATGTTGATAGCCCTGCTATTGCATGACCTGATGTGCAGCCTCCGGCATACCTGGTTCCAAACCCGACGAGTATTCCCCCTAGAAAAAGCTGTATTTTGCCCTGAAGCGTGTAAAAATGGTCAGGCAGAAGACTGATTTCATGATAAGTGAGGTAATTGCTTCCTATCAGACCACCAAACAAAAGTCCCACAACAAAAACAAGATTCCAGATTTCCTTACGGATATCGTAATTCAGGAATTGTATTTTCTTTTTTGGAAGAGTCAGAGCACAGATATGCCTGAATGCTGATGAGATTCCCAGAAGTTTATTCGAGAAAAACAACATTACCGAAACTAAGAGGCCTATAAGGGGTCCGGCAACATACCATTTCCAAGGGTTCATTATCATTTCCATAGATCTCTCCTGATGAATATCATTACGTAAAATTAAATTATTGTATCTGACTAAAAACAACTATTAACGCAGTCAAGCAGCTTCATCAGCTGTGGAATGGCGAGAGAGTAAAACACCTTCTGCCCTTCCCTTCCTGAGTTGAGTATCCCGCGGTCTTTCATAAGTATGAGGTGATGAGAGACAGTGGGCTGATCCTGTCGGGTTTTTTCTGTTATTTCACTTACGCAGAGCTTTTCATCTTTTTCGAAAAGCTGAAGTATCTGCAGTCTGCCGGGGTGAGCCACCACCTTAAGGAGTTCAGCTGCATGATCAAGATTCTGAGAATGTATCATAATTTTCTAATATATGTAAATATATATATATAATTACTTATTTAATTCATTTAAAGTTCCCCGGGGTCTTACTTTTAATCCTGTCATAGCAGCCCTGGCTTCGGTTCTGCTTTTATTTCACTCGTAAAAGAGGTATTTTTGTAACTAAAATCAGGAAAAATGCTTTGGAACTAACAGAAATAATAAAATCAGCCCCCAAGGTACTGCTTCATGATCATCTTGACGGCAGTCTCAGGCCATCAACAGTTATTGAACTTGCAGAAAAGTACGGTTTTGCCGATCTGCCCACTAAAGACGCCGATGAACTTGGCGCCTGGTTTCATAAAGGGGCGGATACGGGAAATCTTCCGCAATACCTGAAGGGTTTTGCCTTCACCTGCGGTGTAATGCAGACAAAAGACGCCCTTGCCAGAACTGCTTATGAAATGCTTGAAGACCGGGCTAAAGACGGTGTTTGTTATGTTGAAACCCGTTTTTCTCCTGTTTTTCATACGTCAAAAGGACTTTACCATGATGAAATTGTTGAAGCAGTATTGAACGGCCTTGATGAAGGTTCCAAGGAATTTAATATCGGTTACGGACTGATTATTTGCGGTATGAGGAACATGACCAATACTCTTGAAATGGCTGAGCTTGCTGTAAATTTCAGAAATAAAGGCGTGGTCGGGTTTGACCTTGCGGGAGAAGAAGGCGGTTATCCTCCCAAAAAACATATAGAAGCTTTTCAGTTCTGTCAAAGAGAAAATTTCAGCATTACGATTCATGCAGGTGAAGCCTTTGGAAAGGAATCAATCTGGCAGGCTATTCAGTGGTGCGGTGCACACAGAATTGGTCACGGAACCCGCATTCTTGATGATATAACCTACGATCCCAAAACAGGTGAAATAATATCAATGGGTGATCTTGCTCAGTATATACTTGATAAACGGATTCCCATTGAGATTTGCCTTGTCAGCAATCTGCACACCGGCGCAATAAAAAGACTTGAAGATCATCCTTTTGGTATTTTATATAAAAACAAGTTCAGGGTATGCCTTAATACAGATAACACCCTGATGAGTAACACATCAATGTCCAATGAATTTCTCACCGCCGTAAAATATTTCAATGTAAACCTTGACGATCTTGAGAAACTCACCATAAATGCCATGAAATCTGCATTTATACACCACAATGAAAGACTGGAATATATTTACAATAAAATTAAACCCGGTTATCAGAAGCTCCGGGAGGAACTAACATCTTTAAGGAATCAGCTATAGATGAAACAGCTCTTTAAAAACTATTCTTATGAGTTTGATAAAAATGAAAAAAAGATTCTCTCAACCTTCTGCAAACAGATTCTGAAGCAGGTTGCGGGAAACAAACAATATTTTAGGGAAGAAAAAGTTTTCACCTCGATACTGGAAAAATTTGAATCGGGTGAAGCATCAGTTAAATTTACGAAGGAAGAATATTTTGCTTTTAAGAACCAGTTCGGGAATAATCTGAAACATCTGAAAAAAGAGCTCCCGAAAACAGGATTCTTCAGGAAGATATTTATTAAACCACTTATTAAACAATACGAAATTTTAAATAATAAATACTTTGAGGATTAAATGGTAACTGAAGCCGGAGTTATCAGGGCTCCCAGAGGAACAAAATTAAACTGCAAAGGATGGGTGCAGGAGGCAGCACTCAGAATGCTGATGAATAATCTTGATCCTGAAGTTGCAGAAAATCCTTCCAAGCTGATTGTTTACGGCGGTAAAGGTAAAGCTGCCAGAAACTGGGATAGTTTTCATGCTATTGTAAATTCCCTGAAAAATCTGGAAAATGATGAGACTCTGCTCGTTCAGTCAGGCAAGCCGGTTGGTATTTTCAGAAGCCATCCTGATGCACCACGAGTTATAATTTCAAATTCCATGCTTGTTCCGGCATGGGCAAACTGGGATGAGTTCAGAAGACTTGAGGAACTTGGGCTCACGATGTATGGTCAGATGACCGCAGGAAGCTGGATTTATATCGGCACACAGGGAATTCTCCAGGGTACCTATGAAACTTTTGCAGAGTGCTCAAGAAGGCACTTCGGGGGTTCACTTTCCGGTAAGTTTCTCCTTACTGCAGGTTTAGGAGGAATGGGCGGTGCTCAGCCGTTGGCAGCCACAATGAACGGGGCAGCATTTCTCGGAATAGACGTTGACAGATCAAGAATTCAGAAGAGGATTGATACCGGTTATACGGATGTCATAACCGAAGATCTTGATGAGGCTCTCACACTCGTGCTTCAAGCAAAAACAAATAAAAAGGCCCTTTCTGTAGGGCTTGTCGGTAATGCAGGAGATATCCTGCCGGAGATCCTCAGAAGGGGTATCATTCCTGACATAGTTACTGACCAGACTTCAGCCCATGATGTTCTTAACGGATATGTTCCTAACGGTATGTCATTTGAGCAGGCACTCATTCTGAGGGAAACCAATCCCGAAGAATACATGAGCCTTTCACGTGCCACGATTGTAAAACATGTGGAATCAATGCTCGGATTCCTTCGGAAAGGCTCCGTGGTTTTTGACTACGGAAATAATATTCGGGGCGAAGCCCGCAGCCAGGGGCTATCAAATGCTTTTGACATACCCGGTTTTGTCCCTGAGTATATACGTCCCCTGTTCTGTCAAGGCAAGGGGCCGTTCAGGTGGGCAGCCCTTTCAGGTGATCCTCATGATATTTTTGTTACCGATCAGGCTCTGCTTAAAGCTTTCCCGGAAAACAGATCGCTCGCCAACTGGATAGAGATGGCTCAAAAGAAAGTTCATTTCCAGGGTCTTCCCTCCCGTATCTGCTGGCTGGGTTACGGTGAAAGAGCAAAAGCCGGTTTGATTTTTAATAGCCTCGTAAAAGAAGGCAAGGTATCCGCCCCGATTGTAATAGGACGTGACCACCTTGACTGCGGATCAGTTGCTTCGCCATACAGAGAAACCGAGGCGATGCTTGACGGAAGTGATGCTATAGCTGACTGGCCGGTTTTGAATGCGCTGATCAATTCAATAAACGGCGCAAGCTGGGTATCTGTGCACCACGGCGGAGGTGTGGGTATCGGTAATTCAATTCATGCCGGAATGGTGATAGTGGCTGATGGTACAGATCAAGCCGCAGTAAGACTTGAGAGAGTTCTCACTTCAGACCCCGGAATGGGTGTTATCAGACATGTTGATGCGGGTTATGATCTTGCTGCAGAACATGCTAAAAAACATAATATAAAAATCCCGATGTGGAATAATTCTTAAATCCCGGAGACGATAAATGAAAATTAAAGTATTAATTGCTGATAAATTTCCAGATAAGTATATTAAAAAGCTCGAGAATCTTGATCTCGAAGTTATATACAACCCAAAGCTTGGTGAAAATGACCTTCCGGAAGCTGCCGAAAATGTTGATATCCTTGTCGTTAGATCAACAAATGTTAATGAAGCTACAATCAACCGGTCAAAACAGCTCAGCCTTATAATCAGAGCAGGGGCCGGAGTTAATAATATCAAAATCGCCGAAGCCAATAAAAAAGGAATTTATGTGGCTAACTGTCCGGGTAAAAACTCGATTGCAGTTGCAGAACTTGCATTGGGTTTAATGGTATCACTTGACCGCCGAATTCCCGATAACGTTGCTGATTTTAAAGCGGGTAAATGGAATAAAGGGGAATACTCAAAAGCTGAAGGTCTTTACGGGAAAAATCTTGGCATCATAGGTTATGGTAATATCGGAAAAGAAGTTGCCACCAGAGCTCTTGCTTTCGGGATGAATATATATGTAAAAGACATTTCAAGAGTTGAAGGTGTCGGTATAAAAGATTTTTCTGAGATGGACCAGATTCTTCCTATTCTTGATATTGTAACGATACATCTGCCGCTCACACCTCAGACACGCGGCCTTTTTAATGCAGATATGTTTAAAATGATGAAACCCGGAGCCTTCCTTATAAACACATCCCGCGCCGAAGTTATTGATGAAGATGCGCTCATTGAAGCAATCAGCACTAAAAATATCAGAGTTGGTCTTGATGTTTTTGCCGGTGAACCTGAGGATAAAAGCGGTGCAGTTTCCTCCAGACTTCAGAATCTGCCAAATGTTTATGTAACGCATCATATCGGGGCTTCAACAGAGCAGGCTCAGGATGCAGTAGCCGAAGAAACCGTAAAGATTATTAATGATTATATTGAAAGTGGTGTGATTGCTCACTGGGTTAACAGAGCTAAAAGAGAAGAACCTCACTTCCAGCTTGCTATTAAGCATTACGATAAACCCGGTGTTCTTGCTGCAGTTTTTACGGTTCTCAAACAGGAAGACCTCAATGTTGAGGAAGTGGAAAACGTGATTTTCGATGGCGGACTTGTTGCACTCTGCACTATGAAACTTCATAAACCCGTCAATACTGCCCTGCTTCAGCAGATCAGAGCAATTCCTGAAGTAATGACCATTTCTCACGTGGAAATCTGATCCACAGATCAGTCTGTTTTCCGATTAATCTTTATAAACTCACATTCGGTTAAAACCGGGTGTGAGTTTTTTATTCTCTGAATTTTACATTAAAAATAATTTGATCAGTTAATATCCGGTTGGTTCGGCGGTGAGATCAGATATCACTTTATTCAGCACCTTCAAAAGGGTTGCCTGCTCTGAATATCTTTTTGTCTGATTCTTAACTAAATCAGAATGTGTTACGGGCGTTTTCCCCTTTTTGAGGCATGGGCAGTGTTTTTCTTTCTCCGTTATGGGGCTAAAAAACAAAGAGTCCGGTTTCAGCCTTCTATCCTGAACTCGGGAATTTCTTTGTATATGCCTGCAAAATACGGCAATCTTACAAGATTATTGAAGCTTTCAATATCGTCTTCTGTCATCTTAAAGTTAAGATAGTTCAGAGATTCATAAACAAACTTCTGTGCTTCTTTGCCGTAACCTTTATCTTTGAGAAAGCCGAGTTTTATCTGAACCGCTCTTTCATCAATTTCATCCGCATAACTATTTAGGAGCTTCAGTGAATCTGCATCATCAGAGGTGAAACTGTACTGTACAAATGAAGAATCAAGAAGTTCAATAACCTCATCACTCCAGGCTATGCCGTTTTTGAACTGATCTTTGGTGAAGTTGCCGTTTCCCATCAGGAGAAGGGCGTCATAATCATCCGGTAATTCAGAACCGGTAATTTTTATCTCCGGATCGCTGCCGTAAAGCTCATTAAACATCAGTTTGGCAAGAATTATATCCTGCTTGCAGAAATCACCCGATACTCCTATTCTGCTGAGGTTATCAGCCCCGTTACCGGGGTAATACATAAAGCCTGTTGAAATTTTTGTATCAATAATTGCAGCGGTTTTCCCGGATATATATAGTTCTTTTTTTCCGGTCAGATCTATAGAAGGAGCAAGAAAAATATCAGAGGGAGTACTTCCGGCATGACCGGCCAGATCTCCTGATCTCATATAACTGACACCTGAAAATAATCCTTCAGGCAGAGATTGTTCAAGAATATATCCGATAAAATTATCGGGCAGATAGAGTTTCAAAATAACCTCACTTTAAAATAAAAATGGGCGGTAAACGCCCATTCTGAAATCCTGATGGCAAAACTAAATTAAGTTTTTGTCTTTAATCTTGGCAGCCTTACCTGAAAGACCTCTCAGATAGTAGAGTTTTGCTCTTCTTACAAGACCTTCTCTGATTAATTCAACCTTTGCAACTTTGGGTGAGTTGTAAGGGAAAATTCTTTCGACGCCAACGCCGCTTGAAATTTTTCTTACCATAAAGGTTTTGTTTTCCTGCATTCCGTGAATGCCGATTACATCGCCTTCAATAGGCTGAATTCTCTCTTTGTCACCTTCGATTACTCTCACGTGAACTCTGATTCTGTCGCCTACTCTGAAATCGCAAATTTCAGGATTTGGAGTCTGCGGAACCAACTGAGAAACTTTGTTCATTTTATTACTCCGGTATATTATTTAATTTCTTCCATTTGGCAGTCATGATTTCCGACTGCTTTAATTTCCATTTTTTAACCTCCTGATGGTTACCCGCTAATAAAACAGGTGGAACCGCAAGACCTTTATATACTGCAGGTCTCGTGTAAGACGGTGCTGCTATATACATTCCGTCCTGAAATGAATCGTCAAGAGCCGATTCACTGTCATTCAAAACCCCGGGAATCAGTCTGATTATGGCGTCAACCATAAGCAGAACGGGCAACTCTCCTCCTGTCAGGACAAAATTCCCGATTGAAATTTCTTCTGTCGCAAAGTATTCTCTCACACGGTCATCTATATCTTTATAGTGACCTGCCACAAAAAGCAGATTATTTTTTAATGATAATCTGTTGGCATCTTCCTGAGAAAATATTTTGCCGTGAGGAACGGTGAATATGACGGAATCATACGTTCTCTCACTTAAAAGTTTTTCTATCACCTCAAAAAAGGGTTCCGGCTTAAGTACCATTCCGGCACCTCCGCCAAACGGCTTGTCATCAATCATCCTGTGCTTGTCATAAGCATAGTCACGGAGATTGTGAACGTGAATTTCCGTTATCCCTTTTGTCTGACTCCTTTTTATTATACTGCTGTTAAGCGGACTTGCGAACAAATCCGGTGTGGCAGAGATAATATCAATCCTCATCATTTTCATCCGTAAAGAGTTTATCACCCGGAGTCAGGTATAAAACTTTTGATTCAGCATCAAATTTTTCAATGAACTTTTTTACCGCAGGTATCAGAATCTCTTCTCCTGACTCTGATCTTACGGCATACGCATCATTTGCGGGCAGATTTAATACATCCGTTATTACACCAACCTGTTTTCCGTTTCTGAAAACGGCTGACCCAACCAGATCATGCACAAAAAAATAATCAGCCGGAAGTTCCACTAAGTTGGCCTGGTCAACAAATAATTCTTTATTGATCAGGAACTTACTGTCTTCCGGCGATTCAAAGCCTTTAAGTCTGATAACCAGAAAGTCATTCTCTTTTCTGACTTTATCGACAAAAACCTTTTTATAATTACCCGAAACTAGAATATAGGATTCTTTAAGAGTTTTGAATCTTTCCGGGAAATCGGAGTAACATTCTATCTTTAAGAAACCGTGCTTGCCGAACTGACCGGTTATTTTTCCTATCAGATAATAATCTGTCATGGCAAGAAATTATTAAAACTAGTCAAGTATATCGAGAATTGCTCTCTTTCCTTCTTTAGCAGCTATCGCTGTGAGAAGGGTTCTGATTGCCTGAGCCGTCTTACCCTGCTTACCGATAACTTTACCGACATCATCAGGGCCAACTTTCAGACCAAGAACAATTTTTCTCTCCTCCTCTGACTTAATTTCCACAGAAACTTCGTCTGGATTATCCACCAGATATTTAGCAATGTACTCAACAAATTCCTTCATAGGGAATCCTCCTATATTTTGGGATGCTTCGGGGAATTACTACGGTAATTTACGATTCAGTAGAAGCTTCCCCAACTTCTGCTGCACCGGCTGTCTCTTTTGCCTTTTTGGAAACTTTTTTTGTCGGGAGAGCAGATTTTGATTCTTTCCATTTAGATACTTCGGCTTCAACCGCCTCGGGAGCTAAACCTCTTTTCATTAAATCAACGCGCAAATTAATTCCGGTTTTTCTGAAAAGACTGTTTACGGTGTCAGTGGGCTGAGCACCGTTGTCTAACCAGTAAATCGCTCTGTCTTCTTTAATATTAATAAAATGAGGATCTTTAGTAGGGTTGTACTGCCCCAGATCTTCTAAAAATTTACCGTCACGCGGACTTCTTGCATCAACTGCTACGATCTTATAGACGGGTTGTCTTTTTTTACCCATCCTCTGAAGTCTTAGCTTAACCAAATTAATAACCTCCGATAAGGAATTCTTTTATCTGAATTTATTTAGCCTGCCTCCGCCAAAAAGATTCATTTTGTTGAAGCGGCCAATCATTGTTAACATTTCATTATACTGTTTAATTAAGCGGTTTACATCCTGAATGGATGTTCCGCTGCCACGGGCTATTCGTTTTCTTCTGCTCCCGTTCAGAATCTTCGGATTTCTGCGCTCATCAAGCGTCATTGAGCTTATAATGGCTTCCACCCTTATAAGCGCTTTGTCATCAACATTCACACCTTTCAGCTGACTTCCCACACCCGGAAGCATTGAAACCAGTGATGACAGAGAACCCATTTTTTTTATCATTTTAATTTGCTTCAAAAAATCATCAAAGTCAAATTTATTTTTCCGTAATTTCTCTGCCATTTTCTCGGCTTCATCTTCGTCATAGTTGGCTTGTGCCTTCTCAACGAGTGAAATTACGTCGCCTTTTCCTAATATTCTTGAAGCAAGTCTTTCGGGATAAAACACCTCCAGAGCATCAAGCTTTTCACCGTTGCTGACATATTTTATCGGTTCTCCCACAACCTGTCTGATTGAAAGAGCACAACCTCCCTTTGAATCACCGTCAAGTTTTGTCAGCACTATACCGTCAAAACTGATTGATTCATGGAATGCTTTAGCTGAATTAACCGCATCCTGACCGGTCATTGAATCAACAACAAACAGGATTTCGGTAGGTTTCACTATCTCTTTAATGTCTGCAACTTCAGACATCAGTTCCTGATCAACATGAAGCCTTCCGGCGGTATCTATAATAACTGTATCGCAGCTATTCTCTTTTGCAAAAGAGAGAGACTGTGATGCTATTTTTCTCGGGTCTTCCTGACCTAAAGAAAATACCGGAATGTCAGTACTTTTACCAAGTATTTTAAGCTGTTCAATAGCCGCAGGTCTGTATATATCTGCTGCCACGAGCAACGGCTTTCTTCCGCTGCTTTTTAACTTCTTAGCCAGTTTGGCTGAAAAAGTTGTCTTACCTGAACCCTGCAGACCCACAATGAGCAGTATGGTTAAACCATTCGGGTTGATAGTCAGTTCACGTGATGTTCCGCCAAGCAGTTCAGTCAGTTCATCATAAAGAATTTTGGTGATCTGCTGCCCCGGAGTAATCGAGACAAGCACTTCCTGACCGAGTGCCTTCTGCTTAACATTCTCGATAAAGTTTTTTGTAACTGCAAAGTTTACGTCAGCATCAAGCAGAATCCTTCTTATCTCACGCAGAGTATCCGAGATATTATCCTCGGTTATCTTACCCTGTCCCTTGATTTTTTTTAGAGCAAGCTCTAACTTTTTAGAAAGATCTTCTAACATCCGTGTTAACCTTTAAGAGCGTTAGCGCCGGAAACAACCTCAAGAATCTCTTTGGTAATTGCTGCCTGTCTCTCTTTATTGTATTTTATTCTGAGTGTTCTGATTAAATCCGAAGCATTTGAGGTGGCGTTTTCCATGGCGGTCATCCTGGCACCGAATTCAGAGGCGTTTGACTCAAGCAGCATCCTCCAAACCTGAGACTCAACATTTCTGGGAATAAGGTAATTCACGATTTCACGCTCACCGGGCTCATAGATGAATTGCTCATCTGCGCCGCTTTCACTCTTTTCAATTTTCACAGGAAGAAGCTGTTCGCTTACAATTCTTTGCTGAATTACGGACTTAAATTCATTATAAACAACAATAACTTTATCATAGTCACCCTTATCAAATCCTTCAATTATTGATTTCATGATCGGAGTGACATAAGAAAAGCTGAGAGAATTAAAGATTCCGGTATAGTGATTAACAATTGTGTATTTCTCTTTTTTAAAGTTATCATGGCCCTTTTTGCCTATGCACATAAGCTTAGGCGTTATGCCCTGACTTTCCAGATCCGCAATTACTCTGTTGGTCTCCTTTACAATATTTGTATTAAAGGCACCGCACAGACCACGGTCTGAGGTAAGACAAACAACCAGCACACTTTTGACCGGCCTTTCAACCAGTAGACTGTTTAACGCAATATCTTCCTCGGTGATGAGGTCAGAAACGAGAGACCTGAGCTTTGCTGCATACGGACGGGCATTAATCACATTATCCTGGGCACGGCGCAGCTTTGCAGCAGCAACCATTTTCATAGCTTTTGTTATCTGCTGGGTATTTCTGATACCTTTTATTCTGTTTCTAAGGTCGCGTAAAGTTGCCATAAATTCCTAGTTACTCTGCACTGCTCTTGAAGCCTGCTGAAAATTCTTTCACGGCTTTGACAATCAGTTCTTCTGTTTCTTTTGATAAAACTTTTGATTTCTTGATACCTTCAAAAATTTCGTTGTATTTAGCTTTAACGTATTCAAGAAATTCACCTTCAAATCTCTTAACATCTGAAAGCTTTACATTATCAAGATGACCTCTCGTGCCTATATAAATAGCCACAACCTGTTTTTCGACGGGAACAGGCACATACTGATTTTGTTTGAGGAGTTCTACGAGTCTTGCACCTCTTGCAAGTACTTTCTGAGTCGAGGCATCAAGATCTGAACCGAATTTAGCAAAAGCTTCAAGTTCCCGATACTGGGCAAGATCAAGTTTGAGACTTCCGGCAACCGATTTCATAGCTTTGATCTGGGCATTACCACCCACACGGGATACAGAGATACCTACGTTAATAGCGGGTCTTACGCCTGCGTTGAAGAGGTTGGGCTCAAGATATATCTGACCGTCTGTAATGGAGATAACGTTTGTGGGAATATAGGCAGAAACGTCTCCCTGCTGAGTTTCTATAATGGGAAGCGCAGTTAAGCTGCCGCCGCCAAGTTCGTCACTGAGCTTGGAAGCTCTTTCAAGAAGTCTTGAGTGAAGATAGAAAACGTCACCCGGGTAGGCTTCACGTCCGGGAGGTCTTCTCAGAAGGAGTGAGAGCTCTCTGTAGGCGGCTGCCTGTTTTGATAAGTCATCAAAAATAACCAGTGCATGTTTTCCGTTGTCTCTGAAATATTCACCAAGACATGCACCTGAATAGGGAGCAAGAAACTGAAGCGGTGCAGGGTCTGAAGCTGAAGCTGCAATAACAGTTGTATAAGCCATTGCTCCGTGTTCTTCAAGCTTTGCCACAACCTGTCTTACGGTTGATCTTTTCTGACCTACTGATACATAAACGCAGAAAACCGGTTTAATACCGAGTTCTTTTGCTTCATCAGAATGTGTGTATTTCTGATTGATAATAGTATCAACCGCAATGGCGGTTTTACCTGTCTGACGGTCACCGATGATAAGTTCTCTTTGTCCTCTTCCTATCGGGATCATTGCATCAATAGCTGTGATACCTGTCTGAAGAGGTTCCTTTACAGGCTGTCTCTGAATTACTCCCAGAGCTTTTCTTTCAATCGGGTAATAAGTTTCTGTGTTAACGGGTCCTTTACCGTCAAGCGGGGTAGCAAGCGGATCGATAACTCTTGAGAGCATCTCCTCGCCCACTTTCATTGATGCCACTTTGCCTGTTCTCTTAACAATATCCCCTTCCTTAACGAGAGAGGAATCACCAAAGAGAACGCATCCTACGCTGTCCTCTTCCAGGTTAAGTACCATACCCTGGGTCAGCTCTTCATTAGAATCTTTCTTATGAAAAGTAACCAGCTCACTGGCCATTACCTGTGATAAGCCATAAACACGTGAAATACCGTCACCAACCTGGAGCACGGTACCCTTTTCGTATATCTCGGCTTCTTCTTCAAATCCGGAGAGCTGTTTTCTTAGAATAGAGGTAATTTCATCCGGTCTGATTTCAAACATATATATTCCTTCTGCTTAGTTTGATACTAATTCCAGATTAGTAAAATTCTTGCGTAATCTTTGTAATTTGTTTGATACCGAGGCATCAATTACTTTATCACCCGTATCAACAATAATGCCTCCGATTATCTCAGGGTCAACACGAATTTCGGCCGTTACTTTTTTACCGAGTACTCTTTCAAGTTCCGTAACAATCAGTGAGAGCTGCTTAGAATCAACTTCAAAAGCACTTTTAATCTTCACTTCGGTGATACCGAGCTTCTGATTAACTTTTTCCCTGAAAGAACGGAGAACATCGGTAACCATATCAATACGCTCCTTACGGCCCAGAAACTCAAAAAAGCCTATAAGATTATCATCAACCTTGCCCGTAAAAAGCACTTTGAGTATATTTACCTTGGCTTCAGCCTTGATAACGGGATTTTCTATGATCCTGTAAAGCGGCTTATTTCCGGTAATGATTTCAACAACAGAAAAGGCTTCATCCTTAAGTTTTGTTTCCAGCCCTTTTCCTTTGATATCCTCGAGGAAAGATTCGGCATACTTGTGAGCTACTTTATTGAGTACCATTTCTTAGTTTTTTCCGATTTCGTTTAATCCGGACTCAATCAGAGTTTTATTCTTTTCTTTATCGACATTAGCTTTTAATATTCTTGAGGCAATGTCAATTGATATATCTGCAATCTGATTCTTGATTTCGGAAAGAGCTTCCTGCTTTTTAACCTCAATCTCGTGAGTGGCTGAAGCCAGCATCTCGTCAGATTTTTTCTTTGCTTCTGCAAGAATATCATTTTTAATTGATTCAGCCTGGCTCCTTGATTCCTCACGGAGCTTATTGGCTTCTTCCATGGCCTGTGCTAAAAGCTTCTGATTTTCATCTGTCAGTTTTTTAGCTTCCTCTTTTGCGCGCTCGGCAGCCTCAAGTGAAGATTTGATGTTGGTTTCTCTTTCATCAAGGGCTTTGAGTATCGGTTTCCAGGCAAACTTACCGAGTATTATGAGTAATAGAAGAAATGTTAATACTGTCCAGAATGCCAGCCCTGCGTTAACACCGAGAAGCCCGGCATCTTCGCCGCCACCGCTCATTGCAAAAGCAAGTAAGAGGTTATAGTGCATATTAATAACCTTTTAAATGAAAAAATTATTTACCGGATAAGATAAAGCAGATAACGAGAGCGAAGAGTGAAATACCCTCGATCAGAGCAGCTGCAATAATCATTGATGTTCTGATGTCACCGGCTGCTTCGGGCTGTCTGCCACTGGCTTCCATTGCGGCTGCCGCTAATTTTCCGATACCTAATGCACCGCCAAATACTGTTAAAGCTGCGCCGATACCTGCTGCTAAGAGTGCTATACTACCAGTCATTTATATTCCTCCGATATGATTTTATGATTTTTCTTTTAATAAATTAATTTAATGGTCCTGATGTACTGCCAGCCCGATAAATACTGCTGAAAGCATTGTGAATATATATGCCTGCAGAAGTGCTATAAGAACCTCAAGCAGGTAAATAAATAATGCCATGCCAACCGATACAGGGGCAACAACAAGAGTTTGAAGTACAAAAATTAAACTGATTAATGCATAAATGACAATATGACCTGCTGTCATGTTTGCAAACAACCTGATTGCAAGCGCAAAAGGTTTTGTAAAAAGTCCTAATATTTCAACAACTGCCATTATGGGGAGCAGAAAAACCGGTATGCCATGAGGTATCAGCCCCTTGAAATATCCGAAAAAGCCGTTGTGCATAACTCCGCCAACCTGCACCGCAAAAAATGTAAGTGTGGCAAGCACTGCGGTAACTGCAATATTGCTTGTAAATGTTGCTGAAAAGGGTACGAGGCCCAGAAAGTTGCCTGTCATGATAAAAAAGAAACAGGTTAGCAGATATGGCACAAATTTCTCATAGCCATGACCTATATTGGGTTTGGCAATCTCATCTCTGACAAACAGAATCAGCACCTCAAGAGCCGAGGTGAATCTACCCGGAACCGGAGATTTCTTGTAACTCTTTGATGCTTTTATCAGAACAAATATCAATATAAGCGCTGATAGAAGCATAAAAAATGTATGCCTGGTGATCGAAATGTCAATACCGAACAGCTCAAAATGAGGCAGGTAGATTTTGCCAAAAGGAGAAAAATCGAGATAGTTTCCGTCCATTATATGGTGCAGGATCCATCCCGTATCTTCAGCCCCTGCTTTAGCCGAATCACCCGCTGCAGTATGCAGGGTATCTTTTATTACATGAGTTGTATCTGAAAACATATATTATTTTTTGGTCCGGTTTCCGGAATTTATTTTTGCTAAATAAGCTATTTCTATGCTAAGGTAAAAAAAATAAAAAATAAAGATTTCAATTATAAAGATTTTTTCGGCTAAATTCAATATATTCAATAAAATAACTATCGCAGCAGTAACAAAAACCATCTTGTACAGAATACTTCCGAAAAAAGAAGCCAGAAATTTCTTCTGCTCCTTATTGAGTCCCCATTTTATAAATCCCATTGATGAATAGAATGCAAAGTTTGCTATCGCAAGTGAAACAAGTGTCTCTTTAAGCAGAAGCACACCTGAATTCACATAATATGCCGCAGCCAGAAGAACTGCGTTAAAGACCAGATTGAAAATATTAAAGACAAAATAAAACTTCTTTGCCCTGATATCCTCTGTTACTATCATTTTTTTTCCTGAGCCTCTTTTTTACGCTGCTTGTTTCTTTTCTCAAGATCTGTTACAGTTCTTATGAAATTATACAAGCCGCTTGCCATACCTGTAAAGCCGAGAATCCAGATCCAGTGGGTGGTTCCCAATTTACCGTCAAGCCAGTTTCCGGCCAGAATGAAGACGATTATTGTTGCTGCCAGACCTGTACCCAGACCAAGATACGGGCCAACTTCCCTGAGGCTTCCCGTTATCTTCTTAGGACTGCTCTGCGTCTTCATATCTTGAGCTCATGCCTGTAAACGAGGCACCCTCCTCAACTACAAGTGTTCTGCAGACAATATCCCCGGTAACTGATGCTGTTTTTTCAAGTACTATTTTATCTTTGGTGATTATTCTGCCGGTTATTTTACCTGCTATATCTGCTGATTTTGCATTAACATTTCCTTTGATCACCCCGGTTTCGCCCAATATCAGATTCCCTCCTGACGATATATCCCCGGTTATCTGTCCGTCTATTCTGATATCTCCGGCATCCTCAATGTTCCCGGTGATTGAAACACCGGCACCGATTATACTTATCGAATCATGTGATTTGGACTTCATTTCCGTTCCGTTATTTACTGATTATTGCAGAGGGATCAAGAGGGATCCCATCTTTCCATATTTCAAAATGAAGGTGCGGCCCTGTGGTATGCTTGCCTGAGTTTCCTGAGAGAGCAATAACCTCTCCCTGTTCAACCACGTCTCTTTCTTTCTTGAGTACTGCTGCACAATGTTTATATACTGTTATGTATCCTGCAGCATGAGCAAGAATTATAATGTTTCCGTCATTTACCGTATAATCTGAAAAAACCACATAGCCGTTTGCAGATGCCGCAACAGGTGTGTTTTCTGAAATCACGAGATCTATCCCGAAGTGCCCTTTTGCAGGGAGAAATTTTTGCGAGATAAATCCGGTAACAGGACTGAAAAAAGAAGGTTTTGGTTCTCCGATGAATTTTCTGTATAAGCCGAGAATTATGCTGCTTATATTATTTACTTTACTCTTACCTTTGTCAGTCTCTTTTCCCTGGGCCGGTTTACCGTCGTTGTTCAGCAGGATATTTTGGAGGCGCTTGTTTTTTTCCCTAAGAGAATCAAGCTGAAGAATCAGTACCTCAAGCCGTTCATTCATTTCGGAAACAATCTCTCCGGATCTTACATCCATGCTGTTCCCGAACTCAAGCGTGGCTTTCATCGGGGTATAAGAGAAAAGAAGATAAAATACTGCAAATAATATAAATGCCAAAAGACCGAGAATTCTCAGTGCCTTGCTGAATTTATAATTTTTATTGCGGATCAGTGATCGGGATCCCTCAGGCATGATAATAAGAGTGAACTTAAATCTGTCAATGTAATCTGAAATTTTCAAATTACTCCTCTGAATTGATTTTATTAACTATCGAATCAAACTGTGCACTCAGGTAACTGAATTTCATTTTGCCTTCCCTGAGCAGAAGCAGGTCACCCGAGCTCAAATCAATTAACGTTGAACTGACAGGCATAATTCCTTTCATAGTATAAAAAATGGCATCAACTTCATATTTATATCTTTGTATGAGATCATTATACTCATTAACCGGCTCTTCATTTGACTTGTTTGCTGATGTTGCAACAATCGGCATATTAATCTCCGCAAGCAGCGTTTTACAGAATGTATTATCCGGTATTCTGAAAGCCATTGTTCCGGTATTAAGCATTGACTGATAATACTCATTGAGTCTCAGAACAACAGACACAGGATTAGGCCATATTTTCCTCAGAAAATCAAGAT
>CAYPMQ010000027.1:0-20319 GCA_964411625.1 uncultured Ignavibacteriaceae bacterium | reverse complement strand
GGTAAGCACCCCGAAAATAACGGGCACACCGAATTTGAGTCCTGCCTGAGCCACACCTTTTGAAACCTCAGAGGCCACATAATCGAAATGCGGGGTGGCTCCTCTTATAACGGCACCCAATGCAATCACTGCATCATAATTTTTTGATGCTGCGAGGCGTTCGCATATAAGGGGAATTTCAAAAGCTCCGGGAATTCTCACAACCGTGATATTATCTTCAGGGCAGCCGTGTCTCACCAGACAGTCATGTGCACCTTCCAGAAGTTTTGAAGTTATCAGGTCATTAAATCTGCTTACAACCAGAGCAATTTTCATCCCTCCGGCTTCGAGTTTACCAACTATTTCTTTCATGTCTCAAATTTTAATTTTTACATAAGTACAAAAATAAGTAAGATTCAGCTGAAAATTTCAATTACTTCAGGGCAGAAATTATGAGACTTACCCTATTGTTTCTGCTCTGATACCGTTAAAACTTCTGAACATATCTTCATTAAGAAAATATTTGCCGAAGTTTGCATCGTCACGTTCGTTTGAAGCATGGAAATCAGAACCACCTGAAAAAGGCACTCCTTTTTCTTTTGCAAATTTTATGATCCTTGAGGTGACGGGGTTTGTATGCGAAGGATGTATTGCCTCAATACCATCAAATCCTTTTGAGAAGATCAGATCGAGCATCTCTCTGGGGAAAACACCGGGATGTGCAAGAAATGCAACTCCGCCTGCATCTTTTATAAGTCCGGTGGCTTCCTCAGGTGAAAGTATGAATTTCGGCTCAATAACGGGGTTGTTGTTGCCTAGATAAGTTCTGAAAGCTTCGCCGAAATTTTTAACGACCTTCTTTTTAATTAAAACTCTTGCAATGTGAGGCCTGCCTACGTTTCTGGCTTTAGCTTCTGCAAGAACTTCATCAAGCGTTATTGCAATACCGAGATCATTCAGATTTTCAATTATCGCCTGAGCACGTGAAAGCCTTTTTTCGGAAAACTGACGAATATAATCTGAGAGGACTTTGTTTTTATAGTCGAAATAATACCCGAGAACATGCACTTCAAATCCCTGAAGCTGTGCACTCAGTTCTATTCCGGGTATCACAAGAATGTTATATTGAGAAGAAACGGAAATTGATTTAGCATAACCATCCAGTGTGTCATGGTCGGTTATACTCAGTATTTTAATAGCCCGGGCTGAGGCTTTTTTTAGTAAGGATTCCACACTCAGAGAGCCGTCGGAAAAAATTGTATGAGTGTGAAGATCGGCTTTAAAGTTCATTAATCAACTATACATTTCCTTGAACTTTTCGTAATGCGGGATTCTCAATTTGGATCCGTCAAGTTCAATAAGACCTTTTTTTGCAAAACTGTGGAGCGTTCTTGAAATGGTTTCCCTTGAAGTTCCTGCCATATTTGCAAGGTCATGCTGATAAGGAAGTTTTTCGATTTCAACTACACCCTGCCTTATTTTCCCCATTTCATCGGCAATTTGCAGAATTACGGTGGCAACCTTACCTTCAGCATCCTTCAGAGAAAGGGATTTAATCTTCATATCGGCGGCACGGAGTCTTTTTGTAAGTTCCTGCAGCAGAGAGATAGAAATTTCAGGGTGGCTGTAAAGCAGATCAAGGAAATCGTTTCTTGAAATAATAAAAAGTTCTGTGTCTTCCTGAGCGGTAACTGTGGCCGATCTCTGAAGCCCGTCAAGAATTGCCATTTCCCCGAAAAAGTCATGAGTGTTGAGAATAGTGAGAATAACTTCTCTACCGTCATCACTTTCACGGGAAACTTTAACTTTGCCGGAAATGATTACAAAAAGGGCATTCCCTATTTCATGTTCCTGAAGAATAACGGCATCTTTAAGAAAAGTCTTTCTTTTACCTAATTTTGAGATTTTCTCAATGGTTTCATCTTCGAGATTCTCAAAAAGGGGTACATATTTTGGGAAATCAATTTCTTCGCTCATCTTACAATATTCCTTATTAATAATTGCATAAGCAAGTTAATTGACGTAAATCACAAAGTCAATAATAATGATAATGTTTTTCCTTACTTAAGTGCTAAAAATAAAAAAAGATAAAAAATTCTTCTGTTGTAAGTCATTTTAAGATAAAATGTTAGAAGCATTGTGAGCAGTGCCGGTAATGACTAATCATTCTTCAGCAAAGTTTAACGGCGTTTAATCGGTTTTTATAATCCGGGTTTTTGATAAAAGCCCGGTTGAACCAACCGGTTATGCAGAGCGTCTTATACAAAAAACTCAAAATAAAAACAAAAAATGAATCAAAAAATATATTATTAAATTTGATTTAATTGATTATGACTCAAATCTTAGGTAAATTTACCTGATAACTAATTTTTAAACTTGAAAAACAGGAGTTAAAATGCCAGTAAAAATAGGTATAAACGGATTTGGACGAATTGGAAGACTGGTGTTCAGAAGAGCAATCGAACTCGGTGATATAGAAATTGTTGGAATTAATGACTTAACAGATGCTAAAACATTAGCTTATCTCTTAAAATACGATTCAGTGCACGGAAAATTTAACGGTATCGTTGAAGCCGACGGAAATGATATTATTGTAAACGGTAAAAGAATTGTTATAACGGCTGAAAAAGATCCATCAAACTTAAAGTGGGGTGAATTAGGTGCAGAAGTTGTTATAGAATCAACAGGAGTATTCAGAACTCAGGAGCTCTGTGAGAAACACATTGCAGCAGGAGCAAAGAAAGTTATACTCACTGTTCCTGCATCAGGTTCAATAGATGCTACCGTGGTGCTCGGAGTTAATGACAGCATATTAACAGGAAATGAAAAAGTTGTTTCAAACGCTTCATGTACCACCAACTGCCTGGCCCCGATGGTAAAAGTTCTCAATGATGCTCTCGGCGTTGATAAAGGTTACATGACAACCGTACACTCATATACAAATGACCAGAATATTCTTGATTTACCTCATAAAGACCTCAGAAGAGCAAGAGCAGCTGCAGTTTCAATTATCCCGACAACAACCGGCGCTGCTAAAACAGTTGGTAAAGTTATTCCCGAATTAAAAGGAAAACTTGACGGTTTCTCACTCAGAGTTCCCACCCCCGACGGATCAATTACTGACTTTGTCTGCACGGTAAACAAAGAAACTACCGTTGAAGAAGTTAATGCTTTAATGAAAAAAGCAGCTGAAGGTCCTCTCAAAGGAATTCTCTATTACACAGAAGACCCTATAGTAAGTGCCGATATTGTGGGTGATCCTCATTCATGCATATTTGATGCACAGTCAACCATGGTTATGGGTAACCTGGTTAAGGTAGTCGGCTGGTATGATAACGAATGGGGTTATTCATGCCGCGTTGTTGATCTTCTGAAAAAGATTGCATAACATAACTCATTTGAGGGAGCGGTAATTATTTACCGCTCTTTCTTTATATAGCAAAATCTGCGAAACAGGTGTAAGAATGAATAAAAAAACAATAGATTCGATTGATCTTAAAGATAAAAAAGTACTCGTGAGAGTTGATTTTAATGTGCCGCTAGATGAAAACCTGAATGTAACCGACGATAAAAGAATAGTAGAATCACTCCCCACGATTAAAAAAATAATCTCCGATGGCGGTAAGGCAATTCTGATGAGCCACCTCGGAAGACCAAAAGGGAAAGTTAATCCTAAATACTCGCTGGCTCCAGTTGCAAAAAAACTTGCTTCACTACTCGGTAAAGAGGTTAAAATGGCCCCCGACTGTATAGGTGATGATGTAGCAAAGATGGCATCAGAGCTGAAAGCAGGTGAAGTTCTGCTGCTTGAAAACCTCAGATTCTATCCTGATGAAGAAGCGAATAATCCTGAGTTTGCACAGAAACTCGCGGCAACAGGTGATGTGTATGTAAACGATGCATTCGGAAGCGCCCACAGAGCTCATGCCTCAACCGAAGGTGTTACTAAGTTCATGAAAACTGCAGTTGCAGGATATCTGATGGAAAAAGAACTTAACTATCTTGGCAATGCTCTAACCAATCCCTTAAAACCCTACTGTGCAATTCTTGGCGGAGCCAAAATATCTGGCAAAATTGATGTGATTTACAACTTATTAGGCAAAGTTGATGTTCTGATAATTGGCGGGGGAATGGCTTACACGTTCTTCAAGGCAAAAGGTTACGAGATAGGAACCTCACTTCTTGAAGAGGAAAAACTTGACTTGGCTAAAGAACTTCTGGAAAAATTTGACAAGTCAGGCATCAAAGTTCTTTTACCGGTTGATAATGTTGTTGCAGCCGAATTCAGTAATGATTCTCCCGCAATGGTGGTAAAATCTGATTCAATTCCCGCAGATAAAATGGGACTTGATATCGGTCCTGAAACGGTAAAACTTTTCAGCGATGCTATTAAGTCATCAAAAACCATTGTCTGGAACGGACCGATGGGTGTATTTGAATTCGACAATTTTGCCAAAGGAACTTTCGCTATCGCACAGACACTTGCCGATGCAACCGTGGCTGGCTCTGTAACAGTTATAGGAGGCGGAGACTCGGCAGCGGCAATTGCAAAAGCCGGTCTGGAAGATAAAGTATCACACGTTTCAACAGGCGGCGGCGCTTCACTCGAATTTCTCGAAGGAAAAGTGCTCCCCGGTGTTGACGTTCTTAATAATGCTTAAAATATATTAACCTTTGAGGGGGGTGAATTACCCCCTCATTATTAAAAAGTCAAAAGTATATATGTCTTACAATTCTTACAGACCGATGGGGTTCAGTTTTTTCCCCCCGGTCTTAAAAAATCTAATGATTATTAACGGTATAGTATTTTTTATAACCATCCTGATGGAAAATATTCTTGTGGGTGGGGTGCCTGTTGAGCTGATATTATATAAATGGTTCGCTCTTTCACCGTTATCGGGTTCAGGACACACTTTTGACTTCAAGCTGTGGCAGCTTATAACCTATCAGTTCATGCATGCAAATTTCAGCCACATATTCTTTAATATGTTCGCACTATGGATGTTCGGTGCGGAAATAGAGAATCTCTGGGGCTCAAAAAAATTCCTGACTTATTATCTTATGTGCGGTGTTGGTGCGGGGATGCTGCATCTCCTCTTCACCCCTCTGCTTGCTCTGCCGCCCGCCTCAACAGTTGGTGCTTCAGGCGCAGTTTACGGAATCATGATTGCTTTTGCGCTTATGTTCCCCGACAGATTTATTTATATTTACTTCCTTATTCCGGTTAAGGCCAAATACCTTATCGGTTTCCTCATAATAATTGAGATTCTTGCGGTTGACTCAGTCGGAAGCACGGTTGCTCATCTGGCTCACATCGGTGGTGCTTTGGTGGGTCTTTTATTTATTCTGCTTGATAAATCAATGCATGTTCCGCTCAAAGACGCTCTCAGGATTGGATTCA
The DNA here is from genome assembly GCA_964411625.1 of uncultured Ignavibacteriaceae bacterium. Taxonomy (GTDB): domain Bacteria; phylum Bacteroidota; class Ignavibacteria; order Ignavibacteriales; family Ignavibacteriaceae; genus JABWCA01. Next base: position 14,939 of record CAYPMQ010000027.1, on the reverse strand, counting down.
GGAGAAGAAAAAATTACAATTACGACCGTGATTACACATATCAGGATCCTGATAGTTATTCACACCGCTCGTCTTTTTATGAGGATATAAGCGAAGCAAAGGTTCATGATGCTTCCGACGATATTAGTCAGGAAGAAATTGACCGTATCCTGGATAAAATTTCAATATCGAGTTACAAGAGTCTCACTGAGAGAGAAAAAAGAATTCTTTTTGAAGCAAGCAAGAGGATGAATGAAAAGAGGGAAGCCCATGAGAGGAAAAAGGGTAATTACGATTACAATTGAAAGCCTTCAGGTTTTACTTGCCGTGCTTCCGGGAGTCCTGTTTTTACAGGGCTGTTCTGATTCAACGGTTGAGAGGAAAAAGTTTGTTGATTTTTATGCCGATTATATTACGGCTCAGGATTCAAGCGGATTTGGTGAAAAAGTTTCTGCTTCTATCAGGGAAGAACTCTGCAAAAAATATAATATCACTGCAAAAGCCTATGAAAATACGGTTAATGATCTGAAAGAAAGCAGAACGGAATGGGAAGCGTTCTTTAATGAAGTCATTGCCGAGCTTGAAAAAAGAAGGGATGCGGAGGCTAAAAAAAGTTTATAGCTTTCTTCTTTACGGCGAGAAAGATCCTGATTTCCGGATATCCGTAAGTCTGCGGTAAAGCGTTTTTAAGTTCCTTCATTGTTGTTTTGCCGTCATTATAGCACGCCTCAATTGATTCAAATCTCTCTTCACCGATCAGAGCAGCCGCATTTATACCTGAATCAAATTTTATCAGAGTCTCGATATGCATTGATACAATTGCTTCATTAAGATTCATCAGCTTGGCAATATCGCTCAGTTTATAACCGTCTTTAACAAGTTTATATGTCTCCTTCAGGTTCAGCGGAATTTCACCCTTGCTGCCTGCCAGTATTGATGAAGCTGCAACCGAACCTGTGGTGACCAGCTCTAGAACTTGTGCTCCGATTTTATTAAACATCCTCTCGTTGAATCCGTTAATCGTAAGCAGTGCTTCTCTCGTTTCAGGCTTAACAGCAGATATTTCCTTCAGAATATCATCATTGCAGACAATGTAATTTGGCTGGCTGAATTTTGAAGCCGCGGAGTCTCTTATAATTCTAAGTTTGTGAAAAAGTTCAAGATCAGTTTCGTACTCCGGAGCTGATTCTGCCTCTTTTGATATAAAATTATTTTTCTCCAGATATTCCAGGCCGGAATTAAGGAGAATGATCTTTTCGGGATCCGCGGGATGAAAACCTGTAAGTTTTTTGTTTTTAAGTTCAATCAGAACTGATTTGATTTCTGAATATGTATAATTCCGGCAAGATCCGAGCGTTGAAAGTTCAGTCAGCTTTTCTGATTTTGTTGTTCCTTTGAGAAGACCCATGAGTAATTTTTCATTTAGTCCTTTATCAGCCAGGAAAAGTGACAAGAGTATTTCTTTCTTAATGTAATCAATCACGAGCTGTGAAGCCTGAGACCCTCCGGTGCATCTGTCGCACTTACCGCATCTGTATGAATCTAGATTTTCACCGAAATATCTTAATATATATTCAGCTCTGCAGCCGCTTGTGAAGACATAACTCTCCATCATGGAAAGTTTTGAGTGGGCGTTCAGATAGCCGTCATTTACTTTTTTGAGATCAAGTTCCAGCCTTTCCTTTTTAACACGAGGCTGAGCCAGCATCACAGTTTCGTTGCTGTTAATCTGAGTAAAGCTGATAATGCCGCTTCTGCTGAGATCCTCCAGCAGTGAAGAGAGTTCATGAACAGGGGCGCCGAGCTCTGAGGCTATCTTTTCTGTATCAATTCTGACTTTGTAACCAAACGGTTCGGCTCCGAAGCTGCGTAATATGTATATCAGAAAATCCTTTTTAAGTCCGTCGGGAAGGTGGATAAGATAGTTTTTCAGATTATCGGGACTTATCAGGAAAAGAATGAATGATTTACCGGTGTAATTATAAGACAACCTGAGATAGCCGGCATCTTCAAGTATTCTGAGAGATGAATTTATCATACCTGAAGGAATTTCTTTCCCGAGCATAAGAGAGATATAATCGGGATTAACAGAGAAGGGGTTCTGCGGCTTATCACCCACGGCAATTGAGGCTGCATCACAGACCGCTTCATACAGATCACGGATTATGGTTTTATCAGGGTATGAATTTGAAATGAAGTAATGATGTATTTTAACATCCTTTTTATCATAAAGCAGATAACCTTTTGATTCAAGACCGTCCCTGCCGGCTCTTCCATACTCCTGATAAAAGCTCTCTATGCTTCCGGGAATATTATAGTGAATAACAGTTCTGACGTCCTTTTTATCAATACCCATTCCGAAAGCGTTTGTGGCAACTATAATGTTATACTTTCCTGCCACAAAGTCATCCTGAATCCTCTTACGTTCTATATTTGGCAATCCCGCGTGATAGTATCTGTTTTTAACTTTCCTTGATGTGAGAAACTGTGAAACGGCTTCTGCGGTCTTTCTTGAAGAGACATATATAATTGTAACCCCATTGTTTGATGCCAAAAGCTGTGCCAGAATTTTCTCTTTTTTATCGGTTTCTATGACTGAAAGAGCTATGTTAGGACGTTCAAATCCCCTGACATAAACATCGGGATCAGCAAATTTAAGCTGCTTTATTATATCTTTTCTGACTTCGGGTGTGGCGGTGGCAGTGAAAGCCGAAACTTTTTTTATTCCGCAATACTCGATAAATTCTTTTATTTTGAGATAGCTCGGTCTGAAGTTGTGCCCCCATTCAGAAATACAATGAGCTTCGTCTATGAAAAGAAAGCCCGGGGCAAGCTCTCTTATTCTTTTTACAAAAAGTGCGTTCTCAAGTCGCTCGGGGGCAACATATAACAGCTTGTAACGGCCGTATGCTGTTTCGTTAAGGATGTAATCAATTTCACGGAAATCCATTGTGCTATTGATGAAGGCAGCCTGCACGGCTCTGGAATTCAGGTTATCAACCTGATCCTTCATCAGAGCAATGAGCGGGGAAACCACTATAGAAAATCCGGGTGTGATCAGTGCGGGAAGCTGATAACATAGTGACTTGCCTCCGCCGGTAGGCATAACGGCAAGAACCTGTCTGCCGGAAAGGATAGACTTAATTATTTCTACCTGTCCATCCCTGAAGCTGTCAAATCCGAAATATTCTTTTAATGCAATGCTGAGTTCAGTCAAAAGAGAAGCCTAAATTAAAATTATCATATTGCAATTTAATAAAATTGAAATTGTATCGTTATTAAAGCAACCTGTCCTAATCGGGCAGCAGTGAGAAGAAATAAGTAGTACTATCCGCTGAATCAGGAATTGAATTTTACTTCAGACAATGCGTTAATTGAAAAACAATCATCAAATACCGGGGCTGTGGTACCCTGAGCAGGGATGAATGATTGTGAAGTGCATCAATTTCTGCAACAAATTATTCAATGGAAATTGGTATATTAGCGAGTTAATTAATTAAAAAAAATAAAAAAATCGTGAAAAAATTATTTGACAGATTTAATGTTGCCGCTTCTCCGACAGGAGGAGAAATCTTTCAGGAAAAGAAAAAACGGGAACGCATTCTTTTAAGCATTTTCATTGTTATTGCATTCGGGTTATTTAATCTCGTTTTATATTTGCTCTCCTCAACTGTTTGAATTATTTTACTCATCACTCCTATAAAAGATGAAGAACAAAGTATATATAGAAACATACGGCTGTCAGATGAATATTGCCGATAGCGAGCTGGTTATGGGGATCCTTAATAATGTCGGTTACGATGTTACCAGGGATGTGCATGATGCAGATGTAATACTGCTTAATACCTGTTCAATCAGGGAGAATGCCGAGCAGAGAATACACGGCAGGCTCGGAAATCTTAAAACATTCAAAAATAAGAACCCCAACACTGTGATCGGAATTCTGGGCTGTATGGCAGAAAGGCTCAGAAGTGAACTGGTTCATGAAAAGAGCATTGTCGATCTTGTTGTCGGTCCCGATGAGTACCGCAGATTACCCGAGCTTATTGACGTTGTATATGCCGGAGAAAAAGGGCTCGGGGTTAAGCTATCCAGAACTGAAACATACGATGATATAATTCCTTACAGAGAAGACGGTCTTCAGGCATGGATCTCGGTTATGAGAGGCTGTGATAAATTCTGCACATTCTGTGTTGTGCCTTTTACCAGAGGACGCGAGCGGAGCAGAAGTCTTCCCTCGGTAGTTGAAGAGGTAAGACATCTTTCACAGCGTGGATTCAGAGAAATAACACTTTTGGGTCAGAATGTAAATTCATACCGTTATGAGGGGCAGGATTTTGCAGATCTTTTGGATGCATGTGCTAAAGTTGATCCGCTGATGAGGATCAGATTCACAACATCGCATCCTCAGGATTTATCGGATAAACTCCTCGAAACTATCGCCGCACATAAAAACCTCTGTAATTATATTCATCTGCCTGTTCAGAGCGGTTCAGACAGGATTCTGAAGCTTATGAACAGAACATATACAGTTGATCATTATCTGAATCTGATCCAAAGGGCCAGAAAGATTATACCCGGAGTCAGCTTTTCGACTGATATAATTGCAGGTTTTCCCACGGAAACCCGGGAAGATCATCTGGGTACTCTCGATGTGATGAATAAAGTTAAATATGATGGTGCTTACATGTTCAAATACTCTCCGAGAGAAGGCACCAAGTCATATAAAATGGGTGATGATGTTCCTGAAGAAGTAAAAACCAGAAGACTCCGGGAAATCATTGACCTTCAGCAGAAGCATTCACTGGAGCTTAATAATATGCTTATTGACACGATTGAGGAGGTCCTGGTTGAAGGTGAGAGCAAAAAATCAAACGAGTTTCTTTCGGGCAGAACCGACACCAACAAAGTAGTGGTGTTCCCCAGAGCTGAGGGGATAGATGAAGGTGACTACGTAGCAGTGAGAATTACAAAAGTTACATCCGCAACATTATTCGGTGAAACTGTTTCGGTAATTAACAAAAGAGAAATACCTGTTCAGACTCAGGCACAAAGCGCCTGAATAGGATTAAGATGATAAGACCGGTTATTACTCTGCTTTTGATGCTGACTTTTAATGTAGCAGCTCAGGATAAGGATCAGTCTTTGTTTCTCCTCAGAATCCACCACGGTGAGCTAACTGCTTCAGAGCTGGTGAAGCAGGCTGAAGAATTCAATTCTCGTGATCTCGAAAAATTTATTCAGATCATTCTTATGCCCGAAGGAAAAGCGGCAGTTGAAATGTTAATTCCGCTTGAAGAATCCACAAAAAATCAGGCAGTAAAAGAAGCCGCTCTCTACAGACTTGCCAATTATTACAACCTTATTGATAATTCAATAAAATACAAAACTTACTATGATAAGCTGAAAAAAGAATTTCCGGACTCTGAGTATCTCGCCTTTTTAGGCGGTAAAAAGGGGGGCGATGAGACTGCTGCTAAAAAAACGGATTCCGAGGGCAGTAAGGGCGATAAAAAAGATAAGTCTGATGAAAAAGTTAAACACAAGAGCGATACCGACAAGCCTGTAAAAGATAAAGCAAAATCTGCCGGTGACTGGTATATTCAGGTAGCTGCATATACTAATGAAAAAAAGGCAAAGGAGACAATTAAGAAATTAGAAAAAAACGGTTATGATGTTATAAGAACCCAAGGCAAATTAAAGGGTAAGGATTATATATTTATCAGCGTTGGTTACTATAAAAAAAAGGATGATGCCAAATCTGATGCCTCAAAAATTGAAAAGCTTCTCAAAACAGAGGTACTGGTTAAAAAAAGATCCTGAAGAATGTCTTTCAGCATTAAATTCAACGGAACCGGTTCCGGACTGGCGGCAAAAGAGAGATTTCAGTCTTCATTCACGATTTATTCAGACGCATCTGAAATCCTTGTTGATTGTGGTGACGGAATTTCAAAGGCTCTTGCTGCCACAGATCAAAACCCCTGCAGCATAAACAAGATTATAATAACTCATTTCCATCCTGATCATTATCTCGGCTTCCCGTTCCTTATTGTTCAGATGAAGATACTTAACAGAACTGAACCTCTTGAGATTCTTGCTCCGCGAGGCGATATTGAATTCCTTAGCGAACTGCTTTATAAAAGTTATATTTTCAGCGAAAAAATTAAGTTCAGAGTTGATTTCACACCTGTTGATGAGAATATGATCTTTAAAACCGGAGATCTGACCATAAAATTTTTATCTAATTCACATCTTGAGGAATACAGACAGTATGAAAACAAAGAAAAGCTGTCATTCAGCAGTTTTTCACTTCTGATCTCAGATGGCAAAAAGGAATTGTATTATTCTGGTGATATCGGGAGTGTTAAGGACATTTACAACGGAATAACTGATGAGACATCTGTTATAATAACTGAAACCTCGCATGTCAGCTCCTCTGAAATTAAAGCACTGATTGAATCTTCGGATAAAAAGGTTTATCTTACTCATCTGGATTATAACAAAGAAACGGAATTGAGGAAATTGCTCGGTTTATATCCTGCAATAAATCACAGTTATGTTTTTGCAAGTGACGGAATGACAATTGACCTTTAATCAAAACAAAAAATATTCAGAAATTGACATGACAGTTGAAGAATTCCAGAGCAAACACGGAATAATAGGAAAATCGAGAGAGTTGAAAGATCTCGTATCGGTTCTTATGCAGGTTTCCGAAAGTGATATAACTGTGTTAATCAATGGTGAATCGGGAACCGGCAAGGAAGTTTTTGCCAGGGCACTTCATAATGCCAGCAGGAGAGCCGGTAAAAATCTTGTAAGCGTAAACTGCGGTGCAATACCCGAGGGGCTGCTTGAGAGCGAGCTGTTCGGACATGAAAAAGGTTCATTCACGGGAGCAACTGATAAGAGAAAGGGATATTTTGAACTTGCAGATCAGGGCACTTTATTCCTTGATGAAATAGGTGAAATGCCTCTTACATTGCAGGTAAAACTCCTCAGGGCGCTTGAGAGCAGGGAGTTTATGAAAGTGGGGGCAGAAAGAATCACAAAGGTTGATGTAAGGATAATTGCTGCCACAAACAAGGATCTTCAGACCGAGGTGGAGAAAAAGAGATTCAGAGAAGATCTTTATTTCAGGCTCAAAGCGGTTACCCTGCAGATTCCCCCTCTGAGAAAGAGGAAGGGAGATATTGATCTTCTGGTTCATCACTTTATTAAGAATTACTGTTCAGATAACGATATTCCCGAAACTGATATAACCCCGGATGCACTGAACTATCTTCGTGAATATTCATGGCCGGGCAATATCCGTGAACTGAAGAACACAATTGAAACTGCAATTGCAATGAGCAGAAACGGGGTTTTAAGTGTTGACAGCTTTTACCATCTGATCAGGTTTCAGCAGCACGGCGAAGTGAGAAACCTGCCTGTGCCGCTGAACAAAACGGCGGAGGAGGCAGAGCGTGAATTTATTAAACTGGCACTTTTTGAGCTGAAAAAGGATATCATGGAGCTGAAAAATATCGTGCTTGAAAGCTCCGCAAAATCATCAGAACCTGAGATAAAATCTCATGATGATAATGAAGTTTCTGATATGTCAATGAAATCAGCAGAGAAGGCTGCAATAATCAGGGCGCTTAAAAAAGCAAGGGGGAACCGGAGGCTGGCCTCTGTTATATTGGGAATCAGTGAGCGGACTCTCTACAGGAAGATAGAAGAATATGATATTAAAGAAGTTATTGGTGATCAGGTGAGTTAAATGAAACTTTATTCATTTTTATTTTTTATATGATAAAGAATATTTTGTTTATATTTACAGGACTTTTTTTAATTTTCTTGGTGTACGGATGCGGTTGTCCATACTCCTTTACGGGGGCATCTGTTCCGGCGCATCTGAAGAAACTGGCTATCCCGATAGTTGAGGACAGAAGCGGATCAGGTGAGCCAAATCTCCGGGAAAATCTGACTACTCTTTTAACCCGGAAATTTGTCGAAGACAATAATTTTACTCTTACGGACCGTTTAAAAGCCGATGCGGTTTTAGAATGTTCCATAATCTCCATTTCTGATGCTCCGGCAGTTGTATCTGCAGGAGAAAACGTCTCGGCAAGAAGAATAACGATATCGGTAAAGGTAGTTTACCGTGATCTCGTAAAAAGAAACATCATTTTTGAAAAAACATTTTCAAATTATGGAGATTATTCACCATCCGGCGGTTCAGTTCAGCGAAATTCGGGAATCCGGCTATCACTCGATAAAATCTCCGAAGACATTTTGCTTGACACAGTTTCAGGCTGGTAATATTTTTTAACTCAGGAGTAGAATAATAAAAATGGATGATATAGTATTAATATCATATTTCGTTTCCCTGCTTATATTGTTCGTGTTTGGTGCTCACGGTTTTGTAATGGTGTATTACTATAATAAATTTAAGAATAAGAGTCAGCAGCCCTTAAAAGAGGGAATACCCGATGCAACGGTTACAGTTCAGCTTCCCCTTTATAATGAGATGTATGTTGTTGAAAGGCTGATTAATTCGGTTTGTGATATTGATTATCCAAAGGATAAATTTGAAATTCAGGTTCTTGATGACTCAACCGATGAAACAACAGATATAGTAGCCGGCATTGTACAGAAGAAAAAAGATGAAGGTTATGATATAGTTCATATACGAAGAGGATCAAGAGAAGGCTTTAAAGCGGGAGCCCTCAAATACGGTCTTCAGATCGCAAAAGGCGAATATGTTGCAATTTTTGATGCAGATTTTATCCCCGGCAGAGATTTTCTCAGGAAAACCCTTCCTTTCTTTAATGATGACAAAGTGGGAATGGTTCAGACACGCTGGGAACACCTTAACGGTGATTATTCAATTCTTACAAGAGCCCAGGCACTCGCTCTCGACGGTCATTTTGTAATAGATCAGAATGTAAGAAATAAAGCCGGATTTTTTATCAACTTCAACGGCACCGGCGGTGTATGGAGAAAAAGCTGCATTGAAGATGCCGGCAACTGGCATGCAGATACTCTTACTGAAGATCTAGATTTAAGTTACAGAGCTCAGCTTAACGGATGGAGATTCGTTTTCCTTAAGGATATAATCTCTCCTGCAGAGCTGCCTTCAGAAATTAACGCGCTTAAGGCACAGCAGTTCAGATGGACAAAAGGAGCCATTGAGACTTCTAAGAAGATTTTACCGATGGTTTGGAAATCAAAAGTGCCTCTCAGAGTTAAAATGCAGGCAACATTCCATCTTACTAATAACTTCGTTTTCCCCTTCATTCTGCAGACGGCAATTCTTAATGTACCGCTCATTTTCATAAAAAACAGCGGTTCATACGAAGCATATTTTGCACTGCTTTCAATTTTTGTTCTTGCAACCATTGGCTCCTTCCTCTATTACATGTATGCACAGAAAGATATCAGAGCAGATTGGAGAAAGAAAATTGTTCTTTTCCCCCTCTTCATGGCGGGCAGCATGGGCTTTGCCGTTAATAATTCACGTGCGGTTATAGAAGGGCTTCTCAACAGAAAGAGTGAATTCGTGAGAACACCCAAATACAAGGTTGAAAACAATAAAGACAGCTGGGAAGGCAAAAAATACGCTGCCAAAAAAGTTAATTTCTCAGTTTATGTTGAGTTACTTATGGCTGTTTACTGTCTCGTCGGTATTGGTTCATCACTGTACTTCCTTGAGATTGCAGAACTTCCGTTCCAGTTTATGTTCTTTTTAGGCTTTGCGTTTGTTTCTCTTACATCACTCAAGCATGCTTATTCAAAGAAGAAAGTAAATTGAGAAACTTTGAGAAAGATTTTTTCCTTTTCCGGATTTTATCTGAAGCGACAAAAAGTCCTTCGTCGGCACTGATTGTCCGGCACATTTACAACGCACTAAAAGAAAATAAAATTTCCGAATCGAAAGAGCTCCTTCTTAGGGCTCTTTCGATCTATAAAGACCATCCGCTGCTATACTTTTTCACCGCAGTGCTTTTCCTCAAAATTGACGAAGAAACAACAGCTTTAAGCTTCCTCAAAATCACATCCGAACTTCTGAACAATTCTGCTTTACTTGACGCATATATCAGTATGATAGGCGATCTGAAAAAAGACCGTCTGGGTGATAAATATGCTCTGGAAGATCTTAACGATGAATGCTCAAAGATACTTCAGCCGGTGATTATCGAGGAGGAACTCAGAGATGAAATTCTCCGAGATTTTGAATTCCTCAGATATTCAGGCCCGGAGGTTATTAAAATTATAGAAAAAGATGATTACAATCATAACGGCGGATTTGCATCCGTTACGATGGCTGAGTTTTATATATCGCTCGGTGACTTTGATAAAGCCATTTCAATCTATGAAAACCTTAAGATAAAAGACCCGTCAAATATTCCTGCTTTTGAAAGAAAAATCAGAGAACTTAAAGAAAAATCAGTACTCTGAGAGTTATCATGAACAGACTGCCCCGTGAATTTTACAGACAGGACGTAACTATTACTGCCCGTGAGCTTCTTGGTAAAATTTTCTGCCGTAACCTTGACGGTAACCTGCTTGCCGGGCGGATTGTTGAAGTTGAGGCATATGACCATCCCGGAGACCCGGCCTCTCATTCATACCGCGGTGAAACGCCAAGAAATAAAGTTATGTTCGGTGAAGGGGGGGTGGTGTATGTTTATTTCATTTACGGAATACATTACTGTCTCAATGTGGTTACGGGAAAAGCAGGAGAGGGGAAGGCCGTTCTCTTGAGAGGTCTTGAGCCTTTAAGCGGCATGGAGATAATGAGCAAAAACAGATTAGGAAGGAATTACACGAACCGCAGGGAATACATCGGTCTGTTAAACGGGCCGGCAAAGATTGCACAGGCTTATGATGCCGATCTCAGATTTAACGGTACTGATTTAACCTCAGGCGATTTCTTTATTGCAGATGATTCTGCCCCGCAAAATTTCGAAATTGTTTCTTCCCCGAGAATCGGGATATCCAGGGGCAAGGAAATGCAACTCAGGTTTTATATTAAAAACAGTCCTTTTGTATCATGAAAACGCTGAAAAGAATTCTCATTACGAGAACCGACCGTATCGGGGATGTAGTTCTTACGCTGCCTCTTGCCGGGATAATCAGAAAATACATGCCTGATACCGAAGTGTTTTTTATGCTCAGAAAATATACCGAACCTCTGGCCTACGGAAATACTGACATTAAAGGGGTCCTGAATTATGAGAATTACTCAAACAAAACCCTCTCAGGGAAAATCAAATTCCTGAAATCATTCAATTTTGATGCTGTTCTGGTTATCTCACCAACACTTACAATTGCTGCCGAAATGTTTCTTGCCGGCATTAAGACCAGGATCGGTACGGGTTACAGATGGTATTCCTTTTTATTCAGCAGAAGGGTTTTCGAGCACAGGAAAAATGCAAAATTTCATGAGTTTGAGTATAACTGCAGAATGCTCCGGCTTATAGGTATAACACATGAGTATTCTTCTGATGATTTTAAGGGCCTGATCTCAGTAAAGCCGAATTCTGATAACATCATTATACAGAAGTTAATTGATAAAGGGATAAAACCGGAAGAACGGTTTGTCATAATACACCCGGGGAGCGGGGGGAGTTCTGTTGATCTGCCGGTTGAAAAATTCACCGAACTGAGCAGACTATTATCCGGGAAATTCAAGGTTGTTATAACCGGCAGCCCCTCGGAGTATGAGCTGTGCCAAAAACTTATTGTAAATGAAAACGTCATTAACTTTGCGGGTGAACTCGATCTGCCGGAGCTTATAGCCCTTATTAATCATGCTTATGCATTTATTTCGAATTCAACCGGCCCGATCCACATCGCTGCGGCTTCAGCGGTTAAAGTTGCCGGGTTCTACCCGAAAATCACAGACTGCTCTGCCGAGAGATGGGGTCCGTACAGTTCGTTCAGCAGAGTCTTTAAACCTGAAACAGACTGTTCAGACTGTGACAGGAAACAATGTGAGCGTTTGAATTGTATGAGTAGTATTGACATGCAAAAAGTCAGTGGTTATATTGAAAACAATGCTTGAATTTACCGAGGTAAATATGTTTAAGAAAATGATTTTGTCCACTTTTATTATCTGCACCGCAGTGATCGTCACAGGTTTCACTGGATTCAACGGGAAAGCCCCGGGTGATGATTTCCCGAAGGTCAGCAATAAAGCCTTTAAGGAAGGTGAAAAACTTACATTTAATGTGAATTACGGTTTCGTAACGGCAGGCATTGCCACTATGAGTATCCCCAAGATCAAGAAGGTTTCGGGCAGAGACACATATAATGTTTTATTTGAAGTTAACTCGGTCCCGAATTTCGACTGGTTCTTCAAGGTGCGTGACAGATATGAGTCCTATCTTGATGTTGAAGGTCTGTTCCCCTGGAGATTTGAGCAGCACATCAGAGAGGGAGGATTTTCAAAGGATTACTCTGCCTTTTTTGATCACAGGCGTGGTAAAGCTAAAACAACCGATGGTGAATTTACAATCACACCTTATGTTCATGATATTATCTCGGCATTCTATTTTGTACGGACAATTGATTTTTCGGCAATGAAAAAGGGGGGCAGAATTAAGCTCCAGAATTTTTATGAAGGCAAAATTCATGATCTGTGGGTGGTTTACCACGGAAAAGAAAGGGTTTCGGTACCTGCAGGCACTTTTGACTGCATAATGGTTGAACCACTCGTGAAGGAAGGCGGATTATTCAAGAGTGAGGGAAGCATCATGGTATGGCTGACTGATGATGTCATCAGGATGCCCGTCAAAGTAAAAACAAAAGTTGTGATTGGTTCAATTGATTCTGAACTCACAAACTATGAAGGTCTTGCAGGAAAACTCACCTCAAAAAGATAATCTTTTATATATTTTTTGCATATAACCGATGTTTAATAAACTTATTCATCGGTTTTTTTATTTTTGTAATAGAGATAAAATAATTAAGGTTTATTAAGCCATTGAACCAGGAAAATAACGAGCACAATTCCGTAGAATCACAAGAACTGACCCCTAAAATTAACCCTGCCACTGCGGCGTTTATATCGCTTGTGGCAATTTTCCTTCTTTATCAGATAGGGGGGGCTATAGTTACGGTTTCAATAACAGGTTTGAATTTTGAAAAAGCAGACGCTAATATTCTGAGAATCACTCAGATTGCAGGTCAGTTCTTCTTTATGCTGGTTCCGGCTATCTTCTTTTCCAGATTGTTTTACAATCAGCCTGTGAAACTTCTCAGATTAAGAATGCCGGATTTAAAAATGCTTTTGCTTTTCACGGGTTCATTAATAGTGCTCGTACCTGTTCTCGAGCACATGACGATGCTGCAGGAGTATTTTTTAATTAAATGGGCTGAGAATAATGCCGTGATGCATGAGTTGAAGGAGTTTATAGATCAGCTCTTTAAGATGCTCGAGGGCACCATGATCAAACTGCTCACGGCTGAGAATTATTTTGAAAATATACTTGTGATATTTACTGTTGCTCTCACACCCGCTGTTTGTGAGGAAATAGCTTTCAGAGGTTTGTTTCAGAGGAGCCTAGAACTCAGGTTCAAACCCCGGCTCGCGATATTGTTCTCGGGTTTATTCTTTGCTTTATTCCATTTTAACCTGATGCAGCTTATACCTCTCATAATAATCGGGGCTTTCTTCGGTTATTCTGCATATAAAACAGATTCAATCATCACACCCGTTATTCTTCATTTTCTGAATAACCTTTATTCGGTTTCCGTCTTCTTTGTTATGGGTAAGGAGGTACTTAACGAGTTTGAGATACTGACTTATTCCCCATTAAATTCTGTATTGATAGTTCTCGGTGGATTAGTCATTTTTGGAATATTGATGTATTTAATTTCTAACCCGTACAGAAGAGAGGCAGTAAATGAAAAAGTGTGAAATCTGCGGATATGAATATGATGAGCTGAATTCAGATATCTGCCCGCATAGTGAGGCAACCGCAGGCATTCAGGAGAAAACAGATGCAGGCACGGGAGATGAAGAGCTTGTGGTAATATATGTCTGCAGCAGAATGTATGAGGCAGAAATGATAAAGGCAAACCTTGAAAGCGGCGGTGTGAAAACATGGATTATATCCTATGATATTTCGGCGATCCCTTCAGTTGCTGACGAGGGTCTGATTCAGATACTTGTAAATGAATCAGATTCTGAATCAGCTATGGAGTACATAAAGACTATTATTAGTCAGGAAGACGGGGAAGACGTTGAGTAAACTCGGTAATCTGAAGGCCAGAGTTCTTGTTGCTGTAATAGTCGGGCCGCTTATGCTTGGACTGACGTACCTCGGAGACCTGTTTTTCTTTGCTCTTGCACTGGGTATAACATTGCTTTCAATGTATGAACTTAATCTGCTGCTGAAAGCGAAAGATTCAAGAACCCCTGTATTTCTGGATATGACTCTGGTTTCAATGATGCTGATAAACTTTAAGTTTGGGCTTACGGCAGTTGAAGATGTATTGTTCGGGGTTGTTATTATAAGGGTTCTTTACGAAATATTCAGAAACGACGGATCTGCGTTATTAAATACAGGCGGATCATTGCTTTCAGTGCTTTATCCGGGTATGGCGGGAGGATCGGTTATCCTGCTTCGGGAACATTTTATTGATCATACTAAGGGAGGACTTTTCCTGATAGCCGTGCTTATTACAGTTTGGGCAGGCGATTCGATTGCATATTTTATAGGTTCTGCCTTTGGTAAGCACCGACTTTATGAGCGGGTCAGCCCTAAAAAAAGTTGGGAAGGATTCTGGGCCGGGCTCATTGGTTCTATGCTGATTATGGTAGTACTCGCATACACGATACTGCCGTGGTTCAGGGTTGAATATGCTCTGGTAATCGGATTTATTGTAGGTACAGTTGGAGTTCTTGGTGACCTTGCCGAATCTCTCTTCAAACGGGACAGCGGCATCAAGGATTCATCTAACCTCATACC
>CAYPMQ010000026.1:0-20535 GCA_964411625.1 uncultured Ignavibacteriaceae bacterium | reverse complement strand
GGAACAACACTCGGAGCAGATAACGGAATAGGTGCGGCAGCTGCACTGGCAGTTGCGGTAACACCGGGTCTTGAGCACGGGCCGCTTGAACTTTTATTTACACTTGATGAAGAGACAGGCTTAACCGGAGCAAATAATCTTTCACCGGAGCTGCTTGAGGGAGAAATCCTTCTCAATCTCGATTCTGAAGAAGAGGGTGCAATTTATATCGGCTGCAGCGGCGGAAGAGATACCAGAGGCAGATTCAGATATACCAGTATTCCGGCACCTTCGGGATATTCATATATCGAGGTTTTTATAACGGGATTGAAGGGCGGACATTCAGGGCTTGATATCCATACCGGACGCGGTAATGCAATTAAATTCCTTACCAGAATTATCAAGGCACTGGATTCAAAAGAAAAAATTGTTATCAGCAGTATTAACGGGGGCAGCAAAAGGAATGCAATACCCAGAGAAGCAGAAGCCGTTATCGGAATTGAAAGTTCAAAGGCAGAAGCTCTGAAAAAAGATGTGGATTTCTTCAAGCAGGTCTTCAGAGGTGAAATAGCAAATGTTGAAGGCGGGCTTGACGTAGTCGTAAAAGATGTCCCCGCACCGGCTTCAATTATTGATCCTGAAATTCAGTTCAGGTTGATTGATACACTTTATGCATTACCGCATGGGGTATTGAAAATGAGTGCTGATATTCCGGGGCTGGTTGAAACCTCAACCAATCTTGCTACTGTAAGTACCCGGGACGGTGTGATTGAGATAGGAACCAGTCAGAGGAGCTCTGTTGCGTCAGAGATTGAAGATGCAGTGCAGATGGTTGTATCTGTACTGAAACTGGCCGGTGCCGAAATTGAGACACTTGACGGTTATCCCGGTTGGAAACCCGATCTGAAATCAAAGATTCTCGAAGTTGTGAAAGAAAGATTCACTGCAATGTATAAACAGGAACCAGAGGTAAAAGCAATCCATGCCGGACTTGAATGCGGTATTCTTAAAGAAAAATATGCATCACTTGATATAGTTTCTTTCGGGCCCACAATCACAGGAGCCCACTCACCGGATGAGCAGGTCAACATTAAATCGGTTGAGAATTTCTGGATACTGCTTACTGATATTCTGAAACATATACCCGGGAAAAATTAATGTCTTCAATTGCCGAAAATATCCAAACAAAACCGGAGCCTCCGGTACTTCTGAGATGGACGGTTCTTGTGATGGTTTCGCTCGCTATGTTCGGAAACTATTACATTTACGATTCTTTGAGTCCGGTTGCCGATCTGCTGAAATCACAGCTTAAATTTTCAGATTCGGATATAGGAGTTCTTCAGGGAATTTACAGCATACCGAATATCTTTATGGTGCTCATAGGTGGTATCGTAATAGATAAAATAGGTACTGTGAAATCATCTTTTATATTTGCATCCCTTTGTCTTACAGGTTCCATGGTAACTATCTCCACTGATTCATTCACGGTTATGGCCACAGGCAGACTTATTTTTGGTATCGGAGCAGAATCACTTATAGTTGCAGTAACTACAGCATTAGGCAGGTGGTTTAAGGGCAAGGAGCTGTCATTTGCATTCGGTCTGAATCTTACAATAGCCAGACTGGGTACATTTGCTGCTCTTAACTCACCAAACTGGGGAAGCTGGATGTATGAATCATGGAGAACTCCCCTTCTGATGGCTATTATTCCCGGAATAATTTGTGTTGTCTCGGTTATTGTTTACTGGGGTCTTGAGAGACATGCGGTAAATAACTATGCTATAAAAGCCCCGGGCAAACAAGATGAAGTTAATTTCAAAGATATCTTCAGCTTCAGCGGTTCATACTGGTTTATTGTTCTGCTCTGCGTGGTGTTTTACAGTGCAGTATTTCCCTTCCAGACCTTCGCAATCAAGATGATGCAGGAGGTTCATAATATTGACAGAGGTTCTGCAGCCTTTTTATCATCAATTCTCACTCTTGCATCAATGATCCTCACTCCGGTTTTCGGGCTCATGTCTGATTTTGTAGGAAGGCGTTCACTCATCATGATGATAGGCTCGGCAATGCTGGTACCGGTTTATTTAATGCTTGTTTACACAAATGTGACGCCTTTTGTACCTTTCTCATTACTGGGTATCGCATTTGCCCTCATTCCTGCAGTAATGTGGCCTTCTGTTGCAATTATTGTTGAAGAACAAAAACTGGGTACGGCTTACGGACTCATGACTATGATTCAGAATATCGGGCTGGCAGGATTTAACTTTCTGATAGGATGGGTAAATGATTTAAGCGGAGCAAGCTCTTCCAATGTAATGGGATATGCACCCGGAATGTGGATCTTCTCATCACTCGGTTTCTTTGGCATGCTCTTTGCCTTCATGCTCAGAAGAGCTGAATCAGGTCCCAAAGGTCACGGCCTTGAAAAGGGGATAAGGAGCGGTAAATAATCATTTGAAGCTGATACTGGGTTTAATCATATTTACGTCGGTCCTGATTCCTCAGCAGCTCGGCTTTGGATGCCTCGGATTTGTAGGTGGTTTTGCCGGATATGAGATCCAGGGGTATAAGCCAACCGGAGTGAACGGGTATATTCAGACCTTTAACAGGATAAGAAGCGATTCTCTGGTAACACCGGCAGCAGATTTAAAACAGCTTGCCGGTTACCGTTTCGGAATCAATATTCTCAGGAACCGGGTCAGCGGTTTTGAATATACGTTTAAAGGGTTTTATTCGGCTCTGACCGAAACACATGAGGCGCAGGTAAATTCTGTGCTGGGCAAAAAGAAAGAGGAATTTGAGGTTAAGCTGAACTCATTCGGGATTGGTATTGAACTCGGCTCCACAATAACAAAATACCTGAGTGTAAAAATAATTAATGCTGAAATAAGTTATAATACGGCAATTCTTTTTAGAAAAATAACTGTTAATGATAATCAGTTAATCAGAGAAAAAAACACTTCTGCAGCCGGCGGAATCAGTTGGAATGTAGGGGGTGGATTTATCGTTTATCTTCTAGAGAGACAAATAAGCATAGAAGGGCAGGCAGGCCTTTCAAATCTGAAAATTGACCGGCTTGAAAAACCTGACGGCAGTCCTTTTCCCAAAGATGAGTTGTCAAACGAACCGATGACTGATTTTATCAGCGGCGGTGGGTTCACGGCTCTGATTCAATTAAATATCAGTTTCCCGCTTTAAATAATTTTATAATTACCCGGAGAGAATATTGGATGAGCTCAGAAAAGCAGCCCTTACCGCAATAAGTGTTTGTATGGGTGCAAGAGAAGATGAAAAAATTCTTGTTGTTACAGATTCCGTCTGCTCTGAAATCGGCAGAGCACTTTATGAGACAGCCCTTGAATTGGGTCATTATGCTCTTTATGTTGAGATGAAGCCTCTCAAAATTAACGGAGAAGAACCGCCTGCTCCTGTTGCCGGTCTTATGAAGCAATTTGATGTTGTGCTGCTCCCGACATTAAGATCACTAACCCACACCAACGCCAGAAGAGAAGCTTCAGCACTGGGTGTCAGGGTTGCAACTTTCCCCGGGATTACGGAAGATATAATGATAAGGGGTATGCGAGCGGACTACGAAAAAATCAGCGAAAGAACGATCAAGCTTGCTGAGAGACTGGAGAAGGCATCACACGTGAGGGTTACGTCAGAAAAAGGTACGGATATAAGTTTTTCGGTTGAAGGAAGAAAGGCTTTTGCATCAAAAGGACTTTTCAGAGCCAAAGGTGAAAGCGGAAACCTTCCTACAGGTGAGGCTTTTCTGGCTCCCGTTGAAGGCAGTGCTGAAGGTGTCTTTGTTGTTGATGGTTCTTTTGCTTCGGTAGGGATGGTTGACAAAGATATCCTGCTTACCGTTAAAAATGGGTACGTCACTTCAATTGAGGGGGGAGAGAAAGCGAAAACTCTGGATGAAATGCTGAGAGGAATTGGCCCCGATGCTTACAATATAGCAGAATTTGGTATCGGCACAAATGATACTGCACAGCTTTCAGGAGTGATCCTTGAGGATGAAAAAGTAATGGGCACTATTCATATTGCTTTGGGGAACAATCTAAGTATGGGAGGTTCAGTTAATACAGGTGTTCACGTTGACGGCGTGGTTAAGGAACCAAATGTATATATTGACGGAAATCTTATTATGGAAAAAGGAAAGTTTGTGATTGATATCGGATAGGTTTAATTTTAGCTTTCCTATTTTAGACATTAAAAAAATTGCATAAATTAGAAAAACTATTACAGGCAGCAGCATCATTTTTAAAAGACAAAGAAAGAGCACTTGTGTTAATCAAGGCTCTTGTTGCTGTTGCACTGTTATATTACCTCATCTCTTCTATTGGTTTTCATCAGACCTACAAGGTTTTCTCAGGAGCTGATCTTGCTTTTCTTTCAGCTGCTCTGATTCTGATGCCGCTCAATATTTTATTTCAGTTTCAAAAATGGAAACAATTTGCACGGGGCTGCCTTGGGGAGAACAATCCTAAAATTATTTTTTACTCACTCATATCCGGCCTGGCCAGCGGGGCAGTAACACCGGGCAGGATTGGTGAACTTTCAGGCAGATATCTGGTAATGAGTGACAAAAACGTACTTGATGTAACTGCCGCAACCCTTATAGATAAGATGATATCTTTTTTTGTGATTATAGTTGTTGGGTTTTATTCAATGCTGTTTTTTCTGGGTAATGTTTACATGATCCCCTCATTTCTTCTTGCGGCACTAGCGGTTTTATTCTTTTCTGTAAATTTTTTCCTTTTTTTAATGCTTTTTTCTGACATTTTCTGGAAAGAATGGATAAGGACTTTCCTTAAATCCAACCGGATTACTTCACCCGTTTATGACAGACTTCAGACAGTAAGACTGCTCAATAAAAAAATCCTTCTGAAAAATCTGTTTTATTCAGTTCTGACTTATATTGTATTTACAAGTCAGTTTGCGCTTCTGGTATCCGCATTTTCACAGCAGGTTAACTTCTTAAGTTACTGGTTTGCAGGTACACTCATGTTTTTTACCAAAAGTCTCATTCCTTCAATATCCCCCGGTGAACTGGGGATAAGGGAAGCAACCTCAATTTATTACCTTTCATACTTTTCAGTGGGTAATGCAGCTGCTTTTAATGCTTCACTTGCTCTGTATCTGATAAATATTCTGCTTCCCTCACTTCTGAGTTTCGCTATTATGTTCAAGAAGAAGAGAAATGACTGAAATAGCAGTTGGCATTCCGGCAGTATTCTTAATTCTTAATTACCTCATGTTCCTCCGGAAAATATGGTCGGGACTCAGAATACAGGAACAGCGAGACAGCGCTGAAACAGAAGAACCCTTTGTAAGTGTAATCATTCCTTTCAGAAATGAATCGGCAAATCTGGAATCTTGTATAAGGAGCCTTCTTGATCAGGATTATCCCCCTGAAAAATGTCAATTTATTTTTACCGATGATAACTCGATTGATGATTTCCGGGTGATCTTCAACAGATTTAACGATTCCAGGATCTTACTTCTGGGAGCAGAAGCCGGTTCTGAAGGTAAAAAACGTGCGATTACTGCTGCTCTGGCTCAGGCAAAGGGAGAGATAATATTAAGCACCGATGCCGATTGTACTCATCAACGGGGCTGGATTAAAAAGATGGTCATGGAATTTGATCCTAATACGGGATTTACCGCAGGTCTTGTAGCCTTTAATGAAGGCAGCAGCCTCATGAGCAAAGTACAGGCTCTTGAGTTTGGCAGCCTGATGATAACTGCAGCAGGTCTCATTAAATACGGCGAGCCCGTAATATGTTCTGCCGCAAATATAGCTTACCGAAAAAGTGCTTTTAATGAAGTGGATGGGTTTGCCTATAATATTCATCTTACTTCAGGTGACGATGAATTTCTCATGCGTAAAATTGCTGCCACAGGCAGATACAAAGTGAAAATCTGCACTGATCCTGCTGCGGTTGTATTTACCAGACCCTGTGATACTCCGGGTGAGTTTATTAACCAGAGAAAACGATGGGCATCTAAGGGGCTTCACTATGAAAGCAGAATCCTTATACTTACAATTTCTTTGATTTTTCTCTTTTATCTTTCGTTAATAATACTACCGGTACTTTTTTTAATTTCGGGGAAATTAGTATTTCTGCTGACAGCAATAGTCATGTACGCAATCAAATGTGCTGCTGAATTTGCAATTCTGATTGAGGGCAAAAAAATATATCCGTTAAAGGCAGGAGTTGCTTTGATTCTATTAACCGAAATTCTTCATGTGCCGTATATTGTGATCTCTTCGGTTCTCGGTGCTATGGGTAATTATGACTGGAAAGAAAGGAATATCAGAAGATGAGAGACTTTATAGTGTGAATAAGAAAATGCAGAAGTACAGCCTTATCACCCCATTTTTAAAATTGTATGTAAATCCTGAACCGGCCGCAGCGTTTTTCGGCATGGAAGTTATCTGGAATTCATCTTCAGCCAAGCCCCTGGTTACAATAGATGATTCACCCTCACCTGATTCCACATTCAGAATCCTTGACATTCTTGATGAATATAATATAAAAGCAGTGTTTTTTATCAGCGGAGCTAACGGTGAAAAATACCCGCAAATTATTGATGAAATTACTAAAAGAGGACATCTGAAAGGGAATCATGGGTACAGGCATACAAGAGCAGATAAAATGACTTTTGATGAGTTTTCCAAGGATTTCAGCCTCGCCGATCAGATTATTTACGGATCGGAAAATTACTTCATGAAACTGTACAGACCACCTTACGGAAGGGGGACAAGGAAAATCTTTTCATTCACCCTTAAATCAGGTTACAGAAATTTAATGTGGAGTTTACTCACTCTTGATTACCTTAGCACTTTTGAATTAAGTAAATTTGCAATTAAGAACTTCTTAAAGTCTGACTCGATTGTTGTGTTTCATGATAATAAAGAGAGCATACACCGCACAACAGGTCTTATTAAATTTCTTATTGAAACAACAAAAGATAAACACTTTGAGTGTGGAACTCCATCTGAATGTTTGAAATAATTATTACCGTTGTTTTCTTCCTTTATCTTGTTCAGTCAGTTTTGCTGATTATAGGGTCAAACAGAAAATTTCACAGACTTCCGGTTGAAAAACTCCCTGCCGCAACTATTCTTGTTGCTGCAAAAAATGAAGAAAATAATATTGCGGCATGTTTGGATTCCCTGAGTAAACTCGAATATCCCAAAGGCAGACTTCAGATTATTCTTATTGATGACAATTCAACTGACAATACCTCGGCAATAATTGATGACTTTATAAAAGATAAACCTGTATTTCTGAAAGTTCAGCCGCCCCTTGAAAAAGGTGCTCTTAAAGGCAAAACAAACGCTCTTGCGCATGGTATCAAATTTGCGACCGGCAGAGTAATTCTTACCACCGACGCAGATTGCAGAGTTAATCCCCTGTGGGCTCAAACCATTTGTTCCTATTACACGGAAGGGGTAGGTCTGGTTAACGGATATACTCCGCAGTATGCAAAAAACAGCTTTGAGGGTATGCAGCATCTCGATTTTATGTACCTTCTTACAGTTGCGGCAGGAATGATTAATTACCGTATGCCTATAAGCTGCATCGGTAATAATATGTCCTACCTGAAAGCAGCTTATGATGAAGTCGGAGGTTATGAATCACTTCCGTTCAGTATTACCGAAGACCTTAATCTGCTTATGGCAATTCAACGCCTGAAAAAATACAAAATCATTTATCCGCGTGATATCAACAGCACTGTATTTTCCGAAGCATGTGAAACTTACGGAGTGTTATACAGACAGAAAAAAAGATGGGGAATCGGTGGCATTAATGCTCCTGCGGAAGGGTATCTAGTGCTCGGAACAGGCTATTTTATGAATCTTCTTATGGTTGCCGGATTTTTCTTTATGTCAGTACCTGTTGCAGTCATATATCTGCTTAAAATGCTGACTGATTTTCTTCTCCTCCATAATACACTGAAAGAACTTAAGCTGGTTTCCACCCTCCGATTTTTCCCCGCATTTCAACTTTACTTCATTATATATGTGATAATTCTTCCGTTTGTTGTGTTCTCAGACAGAACAGTTGAATGGAAAGGAAGAACTTTCGTCAAAGGGCAGTAAGAAAACCTGAATAATATCCGAAATATTGATTAAATTTAAAGTTTTGGTTACCAGGTTTAATCAACATAAACAGGACTAAATGTACAGTAAACTCATATTATTCTTTTTTATATTTCTCCCTGCCGGATTAACACTCGGACAAACGAGTGAATTTTTCCCGACCGATCTGACAATTCAACCCTTTAAGGCAAATTTTATTGAGCCTAAAATAGGCCTTCTGATAAAGGTATCTGAGAACGATCTCCGGCTTGATGCAGGAGCAACGAGAGATCTTTACAGAACAAAACTTGACGATAAAACAACCCTTTCTTTTGGTGCGGATTTTTTCACTTACACCAAAATAAGGGGTGAGAATGATTTCAAGTTTCCCGTAGAGGCAGTGGATTACCTGTTCGGTATCAACAGCGGTTATCTGGTAAAGGAGGGAAAAAGTGAGTATGGAATCCGTTTCAGATTCAGCCATATAAGTGCTCATCTCGTTGACGGCAGATATGATAATAATACCGGTCTCTGGCTTGAGGGCAGAAAGCCATTTGTTTACAGCCGGGAGTTTATTGAATTATTCCCCTTTTACAGAACGGGGGAGTTCAGATTTTATACCGGCATAACTTACATTTATCATACACAGCCGGCTGATATAAAATCATGGATTCTTCAGGCAGGGGGTGAATATTATATTAATACCGGCAACAGCCTGCTTAATCCATTTGTTGCTTACGATTTCAAACTCGGATACACCAATGCCTATACACCTTCACATAATATAATGACGGGGATTAAGCTGGGTAAGTGTAATTCAGCCGGAATGACATTTTATCTCGGCTATTTTAACGGAAAAAATGTACACGGACTCCTCTATGAGCTGAACGAGGAGTATGTTTCAACTGGTTTCAATATTGATTTATAATGTCTGAAGATAACAGAACACAAAGTTTTTATTCCGCAGGATCTGATTCGGTTTCCGATAAGGGAAATAAAGTCACCACTAAAGAGGCACTTATTTTCACCGGGCTCTTTATTACAACCTTTGTAACAACAACAATTGCCGGGGCACAGTGGGTAGGAGCATATAACTCAACCGGCGGGATTGAAGTTACCGATCTGGTTAAAGGGCTTCCTTATTCAGTATCAGTTCTTCTGATGCTTACTTTTCATGAGTTTGGTCATTACTTTGCATCTCTTTACCACAGAGTAAAAGTTACTCTGCCTTATTATATACCGTTTCCTTCTATCGATCTTTTTCTGAATTTCGGGACCATGGGGGCTTTTATAAAAACGAAAAGCCCGATCATGAACAGAAAAGCACTTTTTGACATCGGAATTGCAGGCCCTATTGCGGGTTTCATTGTATCCGTTCTTCTGCTTATCTACGGGTTTTCAACACTTCCGGGTAAAGAGTACCTTCTGATGATACACCCCGATTTTGACAGCCCTGAATACGGAATAAATTCACTTTCCCTGATATTCGGTGATTCCATGCTGTTTTCGTTTCTCCGTTCAGTATTCGCTTCCTCACCGGATGGATTCATACCGCCGATGAGTGAGATATATCATTATCCGTATATTTGTGTCGGCTGGTTCGGACTCTTTGTAACTTCTTTGAATCTGATTCCGGTGGGTCAGCTTGACGGCGGGCATATCATTTATTCCATGCTCGGTGATAAGAAGCAAACAGCCATTGCTTCTGTATTTATGATTGTAATGTTCATCTGGGGAGGTCTCGGACTTCTTAATTCATTTAACTATCTGGGTTCGCCGTTTATAGGATGGAGCGGCTGGCTTTTATGGGCTTTCATTCTTTACTTTTTTATTAAAATCAAACATCCGCCTGTTTATAATGAAGAGCCTGTATCAAAAGGAAGGATGCTTTTGGGAGCATTCGCGATGTTTATCTTTGTAATTTCAATTGCACCAACTCCTTTTGTAATTACCCTGGCCGTATAAGTTCCGTCACCGGGCGGACAAAAATTTTTGACTAACACAGAAGTATTGAAATACTGATTTTTACAAAAAAGAAAATTTTATTAATGAAAAAATATCTGCTTCTCTTACCGGCCATACTATATCTGGCGGGGTGTTCCACAAAGTCTGACGGAGTAGTTAATCCGGCTCCTTCGGATATCCAGGTTGTAAGTGCTGCAAAATTTGACACCGTATTTTATAATACCTCTGATTCACTTCTTACTATTAATGTTCAGCTTAAATTTACTAATCCCCCTGCAGAGGTTTTCGCAAAACTTAAGAACACTTCAGGCAGGATTTACTATTCCAATATCCGGCTTCTTGATAACGGACTTGATGCTAACGGAGATGCGGTAAAAGGGGATAAGATTTATTCTGCTAAAGTACTGATGAGTCAGACAATTCCGACCGGCGATTACTATTTTGAGTACTATGCCTCCACCGGATATGGAACGGGGAAGCTCAGTGTTAATAATTTCACTTACAATAACGGACTCCTGAATCAGCCCCCCGTTATTTCAGATCTTAATGCCCCTGATTCACTTGAAGTGACTGCTGATCAGGCATTCCTGATTTTTTTAACTGCAAGCGATCCCAACGGGCTTCAGGATATCAGCAGGGTTTTCTTTACTTCAACAAGACCGGATGGTACTTCAAGCGGAAATTCATTTCTGCTTTATGATGACGGGAATCTCCAGGATCACGGCGACGCAGCAGCAGGTGACGGAATTTATTCCATAATCGTCAGAGTAAATGCCTCCAATCAGAAAGGTTTATATAAGTTTGAATTCAGAGCCGAAGACAGAGTCAGGGCGCAAAGTAATCTCTTAACAAAATTTATCCTTATTAAATAATGAAATCAGTTTTTTATTCAGCAATAATTTTAGTGTTTTTACTGCCGCATCCCAATTATGCCCAGATTACGCCTTACTCTTTCAAGGATGGAAAAGGGGTTACACCTTCATCTTCATTTCAGAGTGAAAATCCCGTAAGTAACAGTATAACCGCAATGATGGTTGTGGGTGATACAGTATGGCTCGGTACCTCAAGAGGATTATCCCGCTCGGTTGATAACGGAAGCTCATGGAGCAATTTCTACGGATCGGCTGAATTCGGGATAGAAAATATTTCCGCTCTCGCTTACGATAAACAGAATTATATAATTTGGGCGGCAACTGCGCACTCAGCCGATGTAAATGGTGAATCGCTTCCGGAGGGAAGCGGCTTAAGATACTCAACGGACGGCGGAAATACATGGACCGTGATTCCTCAGCCGCTTGATGCCGAGAATGATTCGGTCGTTATTTACGGAAATAACAGGATCAGAGCACTGCCTGTAACCGTTTCAATTCAGAATATCATTTATGACGCCGCAGTAAGCAGAGGCGGGGTTATATGGGTTGCGACATTTGCCGGCGGATTGAGGAAATCAACAGACCGTGGGCAGACCTGGCAGAGAGTTGTACTCCCTCCTGATTACCTGAACAGTGTGAAACCGGAAGATAATCTTAATTTCTGTCTTTCACCGGTACCCGGAAAATTCTGTGCTGAAGGGAATCTTAATCACAGGGTGTTTTCAGTGCATGTAGTGGATGATACTGTAATCTATGCGGGTACTGCAAACGGAATAAATAAATCAACCGATAACGGCGTAAGCTGGGTTAAATTCAATCATCAGAATCAGAATAACCCGATAAGCGGAAACTTTGTCGTGGCACTCAACTCGAATCCGGCTAATTCACGGGAAATATGGGCGGCCACATGGAAGGCTGAAGATCAGGATGAATTTTATGCAGTGAGTTATACACTTGACGGTGGAGCTAACTGGTTCACAACATTATACGACGAGCGAGCTAATAACTTTGCATTATCAGACGGACAGGTTGTTGTGCCGGCGGGCGGCGGAGTATTCAAGAGCTCTGACAGAGAGAATTGGGTGACGCCCGGAAATATTATTGATTCCAGAACTAAAATACCGGTACTGACCAATACTTATTATTCGGCTGTGTTTGCCGGGAATGGTAGTGTACTTTATCTAGGTTCAAATGACGGTCTGATAAAAAATTACGGATTTTCAGGAGCATGGCTTGAGAACTGGCAGGTTTATTATGCATCACAACCACTGAACACAAGGAACAGTGCCTACGCCTTTCCGAATCCTTTTTCACCTAAAACAGATATCCTCAAAATTAAATATAATACTAACGGAAAAACGGCTCAGGTAACGATCAGAATTTTTGATTTCGGAATGAATTATGTAAGAACCCTCATTCAGAATGCTCCCAGAGGAAATCCTTTTAATCAGATTAACTCAACAGATTTTGACGGTGTGAATGGCGTTCTTGATCTGTGGGATGGGAAAGATGAAAACGGAAATATTGTTCCTAACGGCGTGTATTTTTACAAAATTGAAATTGATTCAGAAACGCCGATTATCGGCAAAGTGATAGTTTTGCAGTAATATGAAAAAATTAACGTTAACTTTTATACTGACTTTAATGCTCATTCCGGTTTCTGAAATGTTTTCACAGCCTGAAATGAGCGGATCTGCCGGCAGACCCGGAGCTTTCAGCCGCATAGGATTCGGAGCGAGAGGAATAGGAATGGGTAACGCTCTGGCTGCCGTAAAAACGGGAGGTATAGCTGCATATTACAATCCGGCTCTTTCGGTATTCCAGAACGATAACTATTTTTCGGCAGGTTATACATTCCTTGGGTATGACCGATCTCTGAATTTTCTTTCATTCACCAGAAGATTTGATTTTTCTTCAGGCAAGGATACCGCATCAGGAACAGTAAGGGCACGAGCCACTGCCGGAGTGAGCGCAGGTATAATTAATGCAGGAGTATCTGATATAGAAGAGAGGGATAATCAGGGTATTCTGCGTGGAAATATCTCCACATCAGAAAACCAGTTTTATTTAGCCGTGGCAAACAAATTTTCAGATAAATTTGCTCTGGGTATAACAACTAAATTTTATTACTTCAAGCTCTATGAAGAAATAACTGCAACTTCACTTGGTTTTGACCTCGGATTTGTTTACAGTTATAATGAAAATCTGACATTTGCTTTTGTAATTTCAGATATAAACAGTAAATATAAATGGGATTCATCACCCGTTTACGGAACTTCAGGTACAACATCAACCGATAATTTTCCTGTAACAAAGAGAGTAGGTGCAAGTTATTATCTTCCATCAGAGAAACTTCAGATTGCAGCGGAATATCTGTTTGATAATTATGATTCCCGGATAATCCGTATAGGAGCGGAGTATAACATTTACGAGAAACTATTTTTAAGAGGCGGAATTGATAATCTGAATCTTTCAAATAAGGATGATAAACCCAGACCCTCACTCGGGTTTTCATATTCCAAAGTATTAGGTACAATGAGTGCCGGTGTTGATTACGCCTTCCAGGTGGAAAATTATTCGTCTTCACACAGGCACTTTGTAAACGTATTTCTGGTATTCTGACCTGAAAACTGATAACAAAAATTAATAACGGTAATTAATGAAGAATATATTTAGCTTAATCGTTGCTGTAATTCTTATAAGTTTTACAACCCCGGCCCAAGATGCAGGAAAATCCGGAATGTCATTTCTGAAGATTGGATCGGGAGCAAGAAATATTTCACTGGGTGATATCGGTAATGTAATGGGTAATGATGTCACATCAATTTATTATAACCCTGCTAATCTTGCCTCAGTGAAGGCAGATGAGGTTTTTATTTCGCATAATGAATGGATTCAGGATACAAGGTCTGAGCTTGTTGCCGCAAAATTCACTATGTTTGGTATAAACTGGGGTGCAGGTATCAATTCTACCAAAATATCGGGAATAGAAGTCAGAGAAAATCCCGGTGCAGCAATTACCGAGGTTTCATGGCAGTATTTCATGGGATCACTTAGTGCCGGTTTCAGCCTCAATGAAAAGCTGACTGCAGGAGCAACCGTAAAATATCTTTATGAAGGTATCTTGTCTGATGATGCCACAGGTTATGCACTGGATCTTGGTGCAGCATATACTTTATCATCTGATATAAAAATTGCTCTCTCACTTAGAAACATTGGCTCAATGAGTGAGCTAAGAGCAAGATCAACTGTTCTCCCCTCAGATATCCGTATTGGGGCTATGTATCAGTCTGACGTACTGAAATCCGGCAAAATAGCACTCACAGGTGGTATAGAGATACAGAAATTTACCGCTCAGGATGACCTTCATATTAATGGAGGTATTGAAGGCGTTTATGATAATCTGCTTGCCATAAGATTAGGTTATCAGACAATGTATGAATCAAAAGGAATTACAGCCGGGGCAGGTTTAAAGTGGGGGATATTAAACTTTGATTATGCGATTAATCCCTTCAGTCAGAATCTCGGTTCCTCACATATTATCTCTCTGAAAATAACCTTTTAAAATCCAAAGGGCGGCAATGCCGCCCTTCTTCTTATTTACATCTATTCGTTTTTCCTCTTTACCGGGTGTGCTATTTCTTTCCATGCATTATCGAAGTCTAGCTCGACAAATGTCGGACTCTGGGAATTATGACACGATGTACAGTAAGCTTCTATATTTTGATGAACAATGAGTCCGTGTTTAACTGATTCATCTCTGTTCTTCATGATTTTCATGTCTTTATATCCTGAGCCGGGTCCATGGCAGGTTTCACACTGAACGCCGTCAGAAAGTCTGAATTTAGGACCTATCAGTTCCTTATCGGTATTGTGCCCGGATGTATGGCATCTGAGACATTCATGAGTTTCAGCAGCGGGTGTATCATAGCCAAGTTCTTTAGCTATTTTATCCGCGTCTGAGGAGAGGAGTGTCTCATAGGCCTTTGAATGTTTTGAATTCTTCCAGATGGTTAACTGATTACCCTGGGCTTCAGTTTTATGGCACATACCGCATACTTCGGTACCTACAAATGAAAACTTTTCTTTCTTGGGTTTATCGTCAGGGGGCATGAATCCTGTTGTGGTCAGGAAAGTAACCATAAGGGCGAAAAGGGCTAACAGATAATATCTTTTCATGACTGTTTCCTTTCGTTTGGGATAAACTGGCTTAATGTCCTTTTGAATTTATGAATTACTTTTGTTATTGTCAATATGTATTATGGCAGTTGTGATAATGTCACAAGAGCAAAATAAATGATAGGGTAAAGGGAATAGGGTATGTTTCACCGTATCAAAACAGTGTTCAGGTATAGTTCACAGAAGCTGAAAAAATGGGATCGGGATTAATGATCCGGTATTGACAGAAATTTACTCAGATTATTTTATGATATGATGCTTTACCGTAGCGACGAAATCCTATCCAGCAATGTTGAGGGAAATTTCCACAGTATAAATATCTGGAAACTAAGCGTAAGAGGATTCAACCAAGGTGTCTGCATCATACGAATGATTTTTAATAATTATCCTGCAGCAAAAGCAGACTACTCTAAAGTCTTTTCCTATATTTCTTTAAAGAGTTATCCACTCTCAAACATATGTAAAAAAGTGCCTCCAGCCCCTGACTGTATTTTTTGATACGCGGATGGGTATTCAAAAGTTCAATTATCAGCTCTGATACATTCTCCCGGAAGGATCAGACAATACCCGCTGAAAGAATGACATTAAAAAAGCCGGCTCATAGTAAGCCCTGCAGATAACCTACAGTTTCCCTTTAGTTGGGATTGATGAGTATATTTGTCAGCCGCAGCTAAAGAAGATGGCAATTTAAATTTCCGATCGAAGAAATGTTTCCTCTTAACACATAACGGGGCTTAAAAGCGAGCGTTATAATACCTTTAAGTAGTATTTATCTATATTTTTTTGTATTGATTTTGATCGGCAGTTCCCGTATTTTTGTTTAGATTAAATCTAAATAATAATTAATAGTGAAAAATAAGCAAGCGTCAGAAATATTTCGTGAATTCCTTAAAAAAGGGAATAACCGAATAACACCAGAAAGATTTGAAATTCTGGATGCAGCACTGGAATTTGATGGCCATTTTTCGGCAGATGATCTTTTCATTGCAATGAAGAATAACAATTCCCGGGTCTCAAGAGCAACAGTTTACAATACACTGGAATTACTTACTCAGGCGGAGCTCCTTTCGGTAAGGAACTTCGGCTATAAAGTTAACAGATACGAAAGTGCTTTTAAGAGACAAAATCACTATCACCTTGTATGCATTGACTGCGGAAGAATTGTTGAGTTCACGGAGTCAAAACTCGAAGAAATTTCAGAAGAGATCAGTAATAAGCTCGGGTTTGAAGCATCCAGTCACTCATTCAATATTTTTGCCCGCTGTAACAAGAAGACAGATTGTCCCTACCATGACCGAAAACATAACTCTTGATAAAGTAAAAAAGGGGTCCTCCCTTAAAATCATAAAGATTCCCCAGGGTGATTCACGAATACAATTACTCCGAATGGGTATAATTGAAGGTGATACCATAATCTGCCTTGAAAGATTACCCGGAGGGACGGTTGTTATTCAGAAAAACAGACAGGAAATTGCCGTCGGACATAAACTTGCAAAACAGATTTTGACTTTACCGGAATGAAAATGAGAACAGACAATACAGGAATTAAGAACATCTCAAAAGATAACGACGTGCTGGTTGAAGAATTAGTTGTGAATAAAACGGCCGGAAGAACAAAAAAAGTAGTACTGGCAGGGAACCCTAATGTTGGCAAGTCACTTTTTTTCAATCATCTCAGCGGTACGTATGTTGATGTATCCAATTTCCCCGGTACTACGGTTTCAGTGAGTGAGGGGAAGTATAAAAACTATATTGTACAGGATACTCCCGGTGTTTATGGTGTTTCATCATTCAATGAAGAAGAGACTGTGACAAGGGATATACTTCTTGAGGCAGATATAATCCTCAATGTTGTAAATTCACTGCATCTGGAACGTGATCTCTTTCTGACTCTTCAGCTGATAGATCTGGGTAAGCCAGTAACTGTAATTCTTAATTTTTATGATGAAGTAAAAAAGAAGAAGATTAAAATTGATTCAGATGCACTCTCAAAGCTTCTGGGAGTAAAAGTATTTACTGCCTCTGCCATAAACAAAGGAGGATTTGAGAATCTTGATGCTGCAATTGATCAGGCAGTGGTAAGTGACAAAATAAAGACTGATCCATCCAAAATTAACACAGATGCCGTTACAATATACGGAAGAGCAGTTGCCCAGCTTGTTGCTGAAGGTGATGATAATCTGGCCGGAAAATATCAGCTTCCTTATGGTACGCCCGATGAGAGAGAGCTTATTTACCTTGACAGAAGACAAAAGGTAAATCAGATAGTCAATGAGGTGGAGTATCAGGATGATATGAGCGGTAAGTTTTTCAACCGTCTCGGCAGATGGACTCTGAATCCCGTAACCGGAATTCCGATACTTGGGCTGGTGCTTGTCTTGCTATATTTCATCATAGGTGATTTTGCGGCGCAGACCCTTGTCGGTTACACAGAAAATGTATTAGGTAAAGGTATCTTTGAATTTTACACAAAGTCTTTTGTCGGGAATTATACACCAGTGAAAATTACGGTGAACACTCTTGATGCCAAAGATGAAGTGGTAAGCACAAATGAATATGACTTTAAGGAATCAATAATTGCTGATCCTGTACAAAAAGAGAAATTTTTTACAGATGCACGAGGTTCAGGAAAAGATGTGGCATTCGAGTTCAGGAATCCTGTAATAAGGCTCCTTTTCGGGGAGTTTGGCATCTTCAGTATGACTATAACATATCTGATATTCCTTCTTCTGCCTCTTGTTGTCTGTTTTTATTTTGTGATGGCGTTTCTTGAAGACAGCGGTTATCTGCCGAGACTTGCTACAATGATGGACCGTTCACTCTCCGCCATCGGCTTGAACGGAAAGGCTGTTATTCCGGTACTCCTCGGATTCGGATGTGTGACCATGGCAACCATTACCACAAGGATTCTTGGTTCATCACGTGAAAAGTCAATTGCTACTGCCATTCTCCAGTTTGTGATACCCTGTTCTGCGCAGCTTGCGGTCATTGCGGCTTTAACAGCAAAAGCGGGTCCCGCTGCAGTGCTTGTTTACGGGGGTGTTATATTCACTATGATGATAGCAATCTCAACCATACTGAACAGATTTCTGCCCGGAGAAAGCACGCCGCTTTTAATTGACCTTCCGCCGATGAGAATACCGAGACTTGACAATATCCTGAAGAAAATGGTTTTCAGAACCTGGGGATTTCTCAAAGAGGCGGGAGTCTGGTTTTTTATAGGCGCTCTGTTTATTGCAGTTCTTGAAATAACCGGGATGCTTGTATTTTTCCAGAACATTCTTCAGCCCGTTACAACAGCATGGTTAAAATTACCTGCTGAGGCCTCAACCGCATTTGTAATGGGAGTGGTAAGAAGAGATTTTGGCGGCGCCGGTCTTTATGAACTTTCACTCGCTCCTATGCAGGTAGCTGTTTCGCTTATAGTTATTACGCTCTTTGTGCCGTGTATTGCCTCATTTATGGTTATGATTAACGAACGAGGCTGGAAAGAAGGACTCCTTATATGGTTTGGCGCATGGATTTTAGCTTTTCTGGTAGGCGGCTTAACTGCTCAGATTGTAATTTAGTTTGAGGAAGAACCAGAATGATTCCAACTGAATATCCAATTACCTGGCAGAAAAATAATTTCGGAATAAAAATCTATTGTTCAATACCTGCCATTGCAACCGGAATGATGCTGACCGCAGGTAAAAACAGATTTCTGCTTGATCCGGGAGACGGAATACTCCGAGATCTGAACGAAGAGCTCTCTAATGCTGAGATGTTAAATATATCAGACTTATTCGTTACTCACGGCCATCATGATCATGTAGGAGGCGTCTGGGCACTGCTCACATACTTCAGAGTGATGAGAAGGTCTGCGGATCTTCATATACATTATCCTGAAGGATGTGTGGAAATAGAGAGCATATATAATGCTTTCAGATCCGTCTACTCAAAATCGACCCCGTATCAGATTGTAATGCATACTATATATGATGAAGTTCCGTTCAGCAGAAAGAAGGTCAGGGTTCAGCCGTTCCCGGTAATTCACAGAGAATATGCAACAGACGGAAAAACCACACAGCCTGTCCCTTCACTCGGTTACAAGTTTACTTACGAAGGAGTAAAGATCTGTTACGGAGGAGATACTGCATATTGTGATTCACTTGCAAAGATGGCAAAAGATGCAGATCTGGCAGTTATTGAAGCTGGTGAAGAGGATGATGCCAAACGTGACGGCATGCACATGACAAAGGAGGAGGCAATGAAGATAGCCGGCTCAGCAAAAGAATTCTGTTTAGTACACGTACCGGATTAATAGTACAGGATAATAATGAAAAGAATCTTTTTTTTACTCTTTATAACAACAGTAATTTATGCGCAGAATAAAAAGCTGGTATTCGAGGGTGAAACCCACATCAGCAATGTAAGACAGTTAACTTTCGGCGGAGAGAATGCCGAGGCTTACTTGTCATTTGATGAAAAGAGACTGATCTATCAATCGACTCATGGCGGCCTTGGCTGTGATCAGATTTTTACAATGAATGTTGACGGGAGCGATAAAAAACTTGTCTCAACGGGGCAGGGGAGAACAACGTGCGCATATTATCTGCCGGGAGATACTAAAATAATTTATGCATCAACACATGCCACTGATGCTTTCTGTCCTAAACCACCGGATATGTCAAAGGGGTATGTCTGGAAATTATATCCTTCTTTTGAACTTTTTATTGCAGATGCTGATGGAAGCAATATCAAACAGGTTACAAAAAATAATAAATATGATGCCGAAGCCACAGTTTCTCCGAAAGGGGATAAAATTGTATTTACTTCAATGAGAGACGGTGATCCTGAGCTTTATCTGATGGATCTTGACGGATCAAATCAGACGAGGCTTACATATGAAAAAGGATATGACGGCGGAGCATTTTTCTCTCATGACGGCAAACAAATAGTATTCAGAGCCTCAAGACCAAAAACCGATAAAGATATGGCAGATTATAATGATCTTGTAGTGAACGAACTGGTAAGACCCACAGCACTTGAAATATACACAATGAATCTTGAAACGAAAGAAGTCAGACAGGTCACAAATTTCGGGAAAGCAAGTTTTGCCCCATACTTTCACCCCGATGGTAAAAGAATAATCTTTTGTTCAAATGTCAACAGTGCAGATCCGAGAAATTTTGATCTTTATATTATTAACACTGACGGAAAGGGATTGGAACAGGTGACTTACAACAGCACCTTTGACGGTTTCCCGATGTTCACTGCAGACGGTAAAAAACTTGTTTTCGCATCCAACCGCTATAATAACAAATCAAACGAAACAAACATCTTCATAGCCGACTGGACTAAATGAATTTACGCCCCGGGCTTATCCGGGGCATTTATTTCCATTCTGTGTTTCCTGTAAAATAAAATTTCAAACACAAAATCTGTAATAATAATTTGTAT
>CAYPMQ010000025.1:0-20719 GCA_964411625.1 uncultured Ignavibacteriaceae bacterium | reverse complement strand
CCTTCCTGAAGTTCTGAGTGTGGAAGAAATTGATCTGATTCTTAACCAGATTCATAACACAACCACCGCAGGTCAGCGTGACAGGGCAATGATAGAGACTCTTTATGCATGCGGATTACGCGTCTCGGAACTCACGGGACTGGCACTCTCAGATTATTTTCCGGAAGAAGAGATGCTCAGGGCATTCGGTAAAGGATCCAAAGAACGCTACATACCCATAGGCCACAGCGCCATGAGTGCCATTAATGAATATCTGACCGTGGCGAGGCCTATACTTAACAAAGGTAAGGCTGGCGGAATCATGTTTTTGAACGGCCGGGGGAAAAAACTCTCAAGAATGGGGGTCTGGAAAATCATTCAGAAATATGTATCGGCAGCAGGGATAGAAAAACGTGTGTATCCGCATATTTTCAGGCACTCTTTTGCAACACATCTCATTGAGGGCGGTGCCGATCTGAGAGCAGTTCAGGAAATGCTCGGGCATACTTCAATTTCGGTTACACAGATTTACACACACATCGACAGGAACTTTGTGAAAGAAATACACTATTTATATCATCCGAGAGGAAAATAATGACAGATATTACAGTCAGTGAAAACCTTATAAGATTTCTGATTTTTCTGCCGCTCTTTTTTATCTCGATCACAGTTCATGAGTATGCGCATGCGTATTTTGCAGACAGGTTCGGGGATTCAACACCAAGAGGACAGGGACGTCTGACACTTAATCCGATTAAACATATTGACCTTATCGGTACGGTACTTATGCCGATTGCAGCTTTTGCCGGCGGTCTGCCGCTGATAGGATGGGCGAAACCGGTAATGGTGAACAGGGGTAATTTCAGAAACCCATACAGGGATGACGCTATTGTATCGGCTGCGGGACCAGCTTCAAACCTGGGCCTGGCCCTCATAATTCTTGCGGTTCTGAGTATAACAATAAATCTGGCAGGAATTGAGGCAGAGGGTCTGGTCATCACAACCATGCTTTACGGTATTTATCTGAACATTTTCCTGTTCATTTTTAACCTTCTGCCGATCCCCCCGCTTGACGGATCCCATATTCTTTTTAACCTCTTCCCTAATAAGTACACTGCCATGCTGGTGAATCTCGGTTTTTACGGCTCGATAATATTGCTGATATTTATATATTCTCCTCTGTGGAAATATTTTTCCGCACTTATATCAGGGGTTTACGGATTTCTGATCAAAGTATTTGTCTGAGGTTATGATGAAAAGGTATCTGATTTTACTGGCTTTCCCGGTATTGCTTTTGTTCTCCGGCTGCGGTGAAAAAGATGAACCCACCGGCGAGGTCATTACGGGAGCAAAATTTTATTATATAACCGGCAGTACTAAAAACGGAACAGAAGTACGTGAACATCACCCTGAACCAGGAGCGGATAAACTCATCGCAGAAATCGGGAAAAAAATAATTCTTGACATGCAGATTAATGAGAAGCAGAGTCATTTATTTCTCGTGGTTTATGACAGGATGAGTACAGCCGGATTGTTCCCGGTTCTCAGAGGTGCAAAACTCCTCCTGGTTGAAACCGGATCTGGAAATATCAAAGAGCTAAGCATGCCTGAAAGATGTGTCCAGATTTATACCCAGTGGAATGATAACAATAATTATTCGGTCACTATAAACAGTAAAGCCAAAGAAGGCGAGTTTATAATTCAGACTGAAATGGTGATAAATACAAATGGTGAAACAGTATTCAGAAATGATACCAGGTACGATGTACTGAAAGAAGGTTATCCGGGTCTGCCGGCTCCAAAGGTTTTTACCGCATCTTCATTAGGTAAAGTTAACCTTATCATTGACAGGACCGAGCCTCTGAGTCTAACATTTGTTGATCCCGGAAGACGTATGAAGAGAACCATTCTGAAAAGTGAGGGAAGACTCAGGCAGGCAGAGTGGATGAAAAGTGACAGTCTGGTGGTCTTTTCGGTTCAGCAGAAAGAAGACCAGTCAGGGATGATTCAGTCTTCGGTATATCTTTTTTCAACCGACAAAGCCGATTACCTTAAGAAGTGGAGCGGTGCGGGCGAAAAATTCTTCAAAATCACGGGTGATTATCTTATTTTTGACAACCAAATCAGAAATAGTTCTGAAATTACCATTTACGACCTTAGAACAGGTAAAGAGTTCTCCCTTCACTCAGGAGGAAACCCGGTGTCACTCAAGAAGTCGCCGGGAATCCTGAATTAAGCCATCAGAATACGGAAACCAGTGAGCACCTATTTTAGAATACTGACCTATGCACGAAAATATAAATTAGCACTGTCTCTCTCGGTGCTGTTCACTATATTTTATGCGCTTCTGAATGGTCTTTCGGTGTATCTTTCAATTCCCCTGCTTGATACACTTTTTCAGCAGCGGTCATTAAACGAGACGGCAGCGGTTACCGATCAGGGAGATATATCCTCAATTCTGCCCCGGTTTATTATTGATGCAAAGGATTATGTCGTTAATGAATTTAATCAGTTTGTCTTTTCCGGTTCCACGACAGACGTTTTATTCAGAATCTGTCTCATCATATTTGCAACTTTCCTCTTAAAAAATCTCTTCGGTTATCTGCAGGCTTTTTTTCTGATATTCGTTGAGCAGGGAATAATAAAAGATATGAGGAATGAAGCGTACTCTCATCTGAATTCTCTCCCGATGAGCTATTTCAAAAACGAGAGAGTTGGCAACCTGATTTCAAGAATCATCAGTGACGTGATGGTTGTACAGAACAGTATTTCAGCAACTTTTCTCAACGCAATCAGAGAACCGCTTACAATTATTGTATTTTTAGGGATTGCAATAAGTATAAGCTGGAAACTGACTCTTGTGGCGTTTATCACTCTCCCATTCAGTGCCGGGATTATTGCATGGATAGGACTGCTGCTCAGGAAGCATGCCACAATGATTCAGGAAAAAATTGCAGATCTCACGAGTATAATTCAGGAGACCGTCAGCGGAGTTAAAATCGTCAAAGCTTTCGGGATGGAAAACTTTGAATTCAAGAAATTTCGGGCAGAGAATTTCAAATTCTTCAGGCTGATGCTCAGTATTACCAGGCTGCGAAATATGTCTGCCCCGATAACGGAAGTTCTCAGTGTGCTGGTGGGTGTTGTTATTATCTATTACGGCGGATATCTTGTTCTTGAGGATAACCGGCTTAAGGCTTCTGAATTTCTCGGTTTTCTGTTTTCCATATTTCAGTTAATGACTCCCATTAAAGAACTGAGTTCGGTTAATAACAGAATTCAGGAATCTTCTGCCGCAGGGGACAGAATTTTCGAGATCATCGATACCAAACCTAATATAGCCGATTCACCAGACTCTGTAAGTCTTGCTGAATTCACCGATAAAATTGAGTTCAGAAATGTGACATTCAAATATGAGGACGGTGACGAGACCATTCTTGATAACATCAATCTTGAGGTGAAAAAGGGAGAGATTGTGGCTCTCGTAGGTCCTTCTGGAGGAGGAAAATCAACTCTTGCAGATCTGATTCCAAGATTTTATGACCCCGTTGCAGGAGAGATTCTGATTGACGGGGTTAATCTCAGCAAAATCAGGATAGCAGACCTCAGGAAACTTACAGGCATTGTCACCCAAGAGACGATACTATTTAATGGTACGATCGGAAGCAATATTGCCTACGGTCTTGATAACATTCCCCGTGAAAAAATAATTGAAGCCGCAGAAGTTGCGAATGCTCATAATTTCATCAGCGAGCTTCCCGAAGGTTACGATACAAACATAGGTGAAAGGGGGGTTAAGCTCTCCGGCGGCCAGAGGCAGAGAATTGCCATAGCCCGCGCATTGCTTAAAGACCCTTTGATTATGATTTTTGACGAAGCAACCTCGGCACTTGATAATGAATCAGAACTGCTTGTACAGGAGGCCCTTGACCGGCTGATGATCAACAGAACCGTAATAGTTATAGCTCACAGGCTCAGCACTATCAGAAACGCTCATAAGATTGTTGTGCTTGACAGAGGCAGAATAGTGCAGTCGGGCAATCATGACGAACTGGTAAAACAGACTGAGGGACTTTACAAAAAACTTTATGATATGCAGTTCAGATCTAACAGCCATTAAGGAGGGGGATTGTTTAAGCACAGAATCAGGCAATCTGACTATGCTTAAACTTCTTGGTAAAGGTAAATCAGGATTCTCCTGGCTGGCAGAAACGGAAGGTGGTTATGCAGTCTGCAAAATCATGCATGATGAGAAGGTATCTTATTATAATTTCAGCGGTTCCAAATTAGCTGCCGAGTTAAAAAGTTACGAAATACTTAATCAGCTATCTTTACCGATGCCGCGGCTTCTGTTCAGTGATGAAAGTAAAAATCTGCTGGTTAAGGAATATATCGAAGGGAAAACAGGAAGTGAGCTTATCGCCGCCGGGAAAGCAGATGATCATATAATAGCTCAGCTCTGCGGTATGTATCAGAGAGTCAGAAATGCAGGACTTAATATTGACTATTTCCCTTCAAACTTTGTGGTCAGAAAAAGAATACTATATTACATTGATTATGAATGTAACGAATTTGATATAAGGTGGGGGCTTGAAAACTGGGGTTTATATTACTGGGTAAATGAAAACGGAATGAAATTATTCAATGAGAGGGGTGATGCCTCGGGGATTAATATTCCGGGTACAGGAAATCCCGTAAAAACAGGATCAGAAAAGAAAGTAAGTAATATTATAAGCAAATATTTAGTGTGAAAGGAATCCCGGTGAAAAAAATCACTTCAATCATTTTCATTGCGGCCGTCTTATATTTTGCGGGATGTACTGCGGCACCCGGAAGGATGAGCATCCTCACTCCTGATAATGCAATGATGGCAGTTTCAAAGTTTGTTGTTACAATGCGTGCAGACGGAGTGCCGGAGAGTGAACTTCTGGGCATGCTCTCAGATTCATTAATGCGTGAAAGAAAGCTTGATAAGAACACTCTCAAGGTCAATAAATATTATTATGATGATATGAATGTGGAATCTGCCATCCCCGATCCTTCTTCACCTGCCGGAATGGTTGTGTCCGTAAAAATCAACGGAGTGAAAGATGTATGGATACACAGATTGTATTTTAAGGTGATTGAAGAGGGTGACAGGCTCAAACTTATACCGGGAACAGTATTAAATGGATATGTGGATCCTTGGGTCAGAATTGATGAGTTCATTAAAGAATAAGGGATTGAAATATTTTTAAATATTTTTATAAAAATGCTTGATTTTTATTGCGTCAAAGCTTACTTTAGAAATCCGTTTTTATAAAACTTTCGCATTAAGGGGCGGACGCCGAAGTTGGAGAGTCGGGGCGGACTGTAAATCCGTTGGCGTAAGCCTTTGGGGGTTCGAATCCCTCGCCGCCCACCAAAAAAAATGCGGGAGTAACTCAGTTGGTAGAGTCACAGCCTTCCAAGCTGTTGGTCGCGGGTTCGAGTCCCGTCTCCCGCTCGAAAAAACAGAAAGTAGCGATACTTTCTTTTTTTTGTCTAAAAGCTGACGTAGCTCAGTTGGTAGAGCACATCCTTGGTAAGGATGAGGTCACCGGTTCAATCCCGGTCGTCAGCTCGATTTTAATGAAGGAAAGTCATGAGAGACATCATAAACTTAGAGTGCACAGAGTGCAAGCGTAGAAATTACACTACCACCAAAAACAAGAAACTTCACCCTGCGAGGGTTGAATACAAGAAATACTGTCCGTGGTGTAAAAAACCGGTAGTTCACAAAGAAACAAAATAAGTTTAAAATACGTGAGTGGCTCAATTGGCAGAGCAGCGGTCTCCAAAACCGCAGGTTGGGGGTTCGAGTCCCTCCTCACGTGCAGAAAATCCGGAAATATATCCAATGAAACAGAAGATAATAGACTTTTTTGAAGATGTGGTAAAGGAAATGAAAAAAGTTACCTGGCCCACAAAAGAAGAGCTGATCAATTCAACCAATGTAGTTATTGCGGTATGTATTGTGATGGCTGTTCTCGCATTTGTAATCGATAAAGGAATAACATCAATATTCCAGGGTATTTTTTAATAAATGGAACCAAAGTGGTACGTAGTTAAAACCTTTTCTGGGCATGAAAATAAAGTCAAGACAATAATTGATAACGAGCTAAGAGACAGCCCGAGACTCAGAGAAAAAATTGTTGAAGTATTAGTGCCGATGGAAAAGGTGTTTGAAGTAAAAGACGGGAAGAAAAAGAGCAAGACAAAGAACTTTTTCCCCGGATATATATTGGTCAATGCCGTACTGGATCCACATGTAACAGACTTCATTTCAAATACTCCCTCGGTTATGGGATTTCTCGGACCGAAAACCAACCCTAATCCGCTCCACGCAGATGAAGTAAAGAGAATCATCGGAAGAATCAAAGCCGATGAAACAGAAAGAATTGAAACATATTTCAGAGCCGGCGACATCGTAAAAATAATCGATGGTCCGTTCAATAATTTTTCAGGTGTGATCGAAGAAGTTAACGAAGAGAAGATGAAGATCAAAGTACTGGTTTCAATCTTTGGTCGTAAGACACCCGTCGAAATTGATTTCGTCCAGGCAGAATTAACAAATTAAATCATAGTAAGGTTGATTTAAGATGGCTAAGAAGATAACCGGTTATATTAAATTACAGGTTCCCGCAGGTAAAGCCAACCCTGCACCGCCTATCGGCCCCGCATTAGGTCAGAAAGGCGTAAACATCATGGAGTTTTGCAAGCAGTTCAATGCAAAGACCGCCGGCCAAGAGGGATTAATAATTCCCGTAGTAATTACGGTATATGGTGATAAATCATTTACTTTTATCACAAAAACCCCCCCCGCAGCAGTTCTCCTCAAGAAAGCTGCCAAAGTTGAAAGAGGATCGGCTGAACCCAACAGAACTAAAGTTGCAAAAGTGACCAGAAAGCAGGTTGAAGAAATTGCTGCTTTAAAGATGCCTGATTTGAATGCAAACGATATTGAGCATGCAATGAGCATGGTTGCAGGAACCGCCAGAAGCATGGGCTTTACAGTAGAAGACTAGTATTTATTAAATACAAATTGGTTTTAAGATGAAAGTATCTAAAAGAGTTGCAGAATTAAAGAAAACAGTAAACCTTAAGAAGGAATATTCTTTAGTTGAAGCAATCGAAGAATTAAAAAAGACCTCCAAAGTTAAATTTGTTGAGTCAATTGACTGCGCTATAAGACTCGGTGTTGACCCCCGTCATGCTGATCAGATGGTAAGAGGTAACGTTATATTACCGCACGGAACCGGAAAGAGCGTTAAAGTTCTTGTTATAGCAAAAGAGCCTAAAGCCTCAGAAGCTCTTGCTGCCGGTGCTGATTATGCAGGTTTTGAAGAGTACCTTGAAAAAATTCAGTCGGGCTGGGTTGATATGGATGTTATCATTGCAACCCCTGATACCATGGCACAGCTCGGTAAGTTCGGTAAGATTTTAGGTCCCAAGGGACTTATGCCTAACCCGAAAAGCGGTACTGTAACACCTGATGTGGTAAAGGCAGTTGGCGAGTTTAAAGCCGGTAAGATTGACTTCAGAGTTGACAAAACAGGTATTATACATACAAGTGTCGGAAAGATTAACTTTGAGACGAGTAAGCTTTCTGAAAACATCAGAGTTTTCCTGAACACCGTTATGAAACTTAAGCCGGCCACTGCAAAAGGTCATTATGTAAAAAGCATATACCTTTCAAGCACAATGGGCCCTGGCCTGAGAATCAATGCTTCTGAAGCTGAAGCATAAGTAAAAAAGTTTATTACGCACAAATAATAGCTTCTAACCAACGTATCGGTTAACTAACAAAATTTTATTCCGGGAGTAGGATGAAACGCGAAAAGAAAGCTGATGTAGTTGCCGAGGTTTCAGACCTCCTGAATGGCTGTACTGCCGTTTATCTTACAGACTATTCCGGAATTAACGTTGAAGATATAAGCAAACTGAGACGTGAATTCCGTAAAGAAGGAGTCAAGTACAAGGTTATTAAAAACACCTTGTTCAAAAGAGCAATCAACTCAGCGGGTAAATTTGAAAAGTTGGCTGATCATCTTGTCGGAATGACAGGATATGTATTTGCATACGATAATCCTGTTGCACCGGCAAAGATAATCAAAAAGTACAACGACGATAAAAAGAAACTTCCGTTAAAAGCTTGTTACATTGAAACGACCTTCTATGACGGCAGTCAGCTGGAAGAACTGGCAACACTGCCATCAAAAGCAGAAATCATTGCAGGTATTCTTGGCAGCCTGAACTCACCTATATCAGGTGTGGTTGGCTCAATCAACGCAGTGATGAGAGATCTGGCAAGTGTGATAGAGGAATCGGTAAAGAAAAAAGAAGGACAAGCCGCCTAACGGTGTGTTAAACTAAATTTTAAAATTCGGAGAAAAAAATGTCTGACAAAGTAAAAGAACTTGTAGATAAAATAAAAGAACTTACATTAACCGAAGCAGCAGCTCTTAAAAAAGCATTAGAAGACGAATTTGGCGTAACCGCAGCAGCCCCCATGGCTGTAGCAGCCGCAGCAGCTCCCGCAGCCGCAGCAGCCCCTGTTGAAGAAAAAACCGAATTTGACGTTATTCTTGAAAATGCAGGTGCTAACAAATTAAACGTTATTAAAGTTGTAAGAGCTCACACCAGCCTGGGCTTAAAAGAAGCTAAAGATCTCGTTGACGGCGCACCGAAACCGGTTAAAGAAGGTGTTTCAAAAGACGAAGCTGAAAAAGTTAAAAAAGAACTTGAAGAAGCCGGAGCAAAAGTTACTGTTAAGTAATTTTTACTTATCCTTATTATCACAAAAATCCGCCTTCCATTTTT
Source organism: uncultured Ignavibacteriaceae bacterium (assembly GCA_964411625.1). Lineage (GTDB taxonomy): Bacteria > Bacteroidota > Ignavibacteria > Ignavibacteriales > Ignavibacteriaceae > JABWCA01. Next base: position 11,899 of record CAYPMQ010000025.1, on the reverse strand, counting down.
AGTATAAGTGATGGGAACGAGTACGCTCGTTCCTATCGCTTTTTATTTTATCCGGTTGTCTGATTTAGAAAAGTTTATAATTAATTTGAGGTGGCATTTGAGAAACGAAAGAATCTCCTTCGGTAAGATCAAGCCCGTTATAGATATCCCCGATTTGCTGAGTGTCCAGAAAGAATCTTTTGTTGATTTTCTTCAGCTGGGAGTTCCCGTTGATGAAAAGGAAAACAAAGGTTTACAGCAGGTATTCATACAAAACTTCCCAATCTTTGATAATAAAGAAAATTTTCGTTTAGATTTCATTAAGTATAATATTGAGAAACCAAGACATACAATTAATGAATGCAAAGAGAGAGGTTTAACATACGCGGCAACTCTGGAGGCAACGCTCCGTTTATCTACTAAAGATCCTGATACGGGAGAATTTATTAATTCGGTTGAGCAGGAGGTTTATTTAGGTAATCTCCCATTCATGACCGAACAGGCAACATTTATTATTAACGGTGCAGAGAGAGTTGTAGTATCACAGCTCCACAGATCCCCCGGTGTGGCATTTGGTAAAAACTTTCACCCTAACGGAACCGCATTATACTCCGCAAGAATTATTCCGCTGAAAGGTTCATGGGTAGAGTTTACTACAGATATTAACTATGTCTTATATGTTTATATAGACAGAAAAAAGAAATTCCCTTCAACCACACTGCTCAGAGCCCTGGGTTATGTTACTGATGAAGAAATACTGAGTCTGTTTGATCTCATTGAAGAAGTTAAGATTGATGGTCAGACCGTTGTTTCACTTATGGGCAGATATGTAGCCTGCGATGTCTTTGACATGTCATCAGGCGAAATTTTCCTCACCAGAGGTGATTTAATAGACGAAAAGGCGATTAACAGAATTAAAGAAGCAGAAGTTGAAGAGATAAAGCTTCTCAGAAAAGATATTAATATCGAAGAGAACTTTATCATCAATACACTTAATAAAGACACTGCCAATACTAAAGAAGAAGCTTTACTTTCGATTTACAGACAGGTGAGAACAGGTGAAGCTCCCGATCTTGAAGCTGCCCAGGGTCTTCTTGATAAGTTATTCTTTAACGACAAGAGATATGATTTAGGTGAAGTTGGCAGACACAGAATGAATGACAAACTGAAGTTACAGATTGACGAGCTGGTTACTGTACTAACTTCAGAAGATATTATTGCGATTATGAAATACATCCTCAGAATGAAAGAGGATGCAGCCGAGGCGGATGATATTGATCACCTGGGAAACAGAAGAGTAAGAACCGTTGGCGAACAGCTTCAGCAGCAGTTCTACACCGGCATTGCACGTCTTTCAAGGACGATTAAAGAAAAAATGAATATGCGGGATTCTGAAAACTTTGCCCCAAAAGAACTTGTGAACGCAAGGACAATCTCAAGCGTTATAAGCTCTTTTTTCGGTACAAATCAGCTTTCCCAGTTCATGGATCAGACCAACCCTCTTGCAGAGCTGACTCATAAGAGAAGAATGTCTGCATTGGGTCCGGGCGGTCTGCAGAGAGACAGAGCAGGGTTTGAGGTTCGTGACGTTCACTATACCCATTACGGACGTCTCTGCCCGATTGAAACCCCCGAAGGTCCGAACATCGGTCTTATCTCATCACTCACGATTTATTCAAGAGTTAACAGATATGGTTTCCTTGAGACACCTTACAGAAAAGTTCTAAGCGGCAGGGTTACAGATGAAGTCGTTTATCTGACAGCAGAGCAGGAAGATAAATTTATTATTGCTCAGGCAAATGCTCCTCTGAATGATGACGGTACATTTAAGAATGACAGAGTTAAGTGCCGTAAAGAAGGTGACTTCCCGATTGTGCACAAGACCATGGTTGATTACATGGACGTTGCCCCCGCACAGATTGTCAGCGGTGCTGCGGCTCTCATTCCGTTCCTTGAGCATGATGATGCCAACAGAGCGCTGATGGGTTCTAACATGCAGCGTCAGGCAGTACCCCTTTTAAAACCGGAAGCGCCCGTTGTTGGTACCGGTCTTGAAGGAAAAGTTGCCCGTGATACCAGAGCAGTTATTACTGCCGAGGCAGACGGCACAGTAAAATATATTGATGCCGATAAGATCACTGTTGAATACGATATCGATCCTATGTCATTTGAAGCTCTTACCGACTTTGATGATATTAAGACTGTTACTTACAAGCTCATTAAATTTACAGGTACAAACCAGGAAACCTGCATTAACCAGAGACCTATTGTTACAGAAGGACAGAAGGTTAAAAAGGGTGACGTTCTTGCCGACGGATTCTCAACTGATCAGGGTGAATTAGCACTGGGAAGAAACATTCTTGTTGCATTCATGCCCTGGAGAGGTTACAACTTTGAAGATGCTATTATCGTGTCTGAAAAACTTGTGGCAAATGACGTATTCACTTCTATTCATATCGAAGAGTTTGAACTTCAGGTAAGAGAAACCAAACGCGGCGAGGAAGAATTAACCCGTGAAATTCCGAACGTGAGTGAAGAAGCGGTAAGAAACCTTGATGAATACGGTATAATAAGAGTAGGTGCCGAAGTAAGAGAAAATGATATTCTTATCGGTAAAATCACACCGAAAGGTGAAACTGATCCTACTCCGGAAGAAAAACTGCTCAGAGCTATCTTCGGTGATAAAGCAGGTGACGTAAAAGATGCTTCACTCAGAGCAACACCCGGTTTAAGAGGTACCGTAATTAAAACAAGGCTGTTCAGCAAAAGGAAAAAGGATGCTGATAAAAAGAATGAAAAGAAAATTGCAGAACAGATTGAAGCCAAGTATAAAAAAGATAAAGAAGCTCTTTACGAAAAGTTCAGAGATAAAGTATATAAAATCTGTGACGGTCAGAAATCAGCCGGAATAAAAGACAATACCGGTGATGTGAGAATTAAAGCAGGTCAGGTAATTAATGACAGTATAATGTCAAAGATTCCGGATCTCACACAGCTTGATCATCATACTGTCTGGTTTGAAGATTCCAACCGCAATCAGATGATCAGGCAGATTTATAAAAATTATTACAGACGCAATATAGACGTTGAGGAAGAGTATAAGAGAGAGAAACTCAAACTCCAGCTCGGAGATGAACTGCCTCCCGGAATTACCCAGCTTGCTAAAGTTTATGTTGCCAAGAAAAGGAAAATCTCCGTTGGTGATAAGATGGCAGGACGCCATGGTAACAAAGGTGTTGTTGCCAAAGTTGTGCCCGTTGAAGACATGCCTTTCCTTCCTGACGGAACCCCGGTTGATATGATCCTGAATCCTCTGGGCGTACCTTCCCGTATGAACATCGGTCAGCTTTATGAAACTGCACTGGGATGGGTTGGTAAAAAGCTCGGCGTTAAATTTGCAACTCCCGTTTTTGACGGTGCAAAGGTCAGCGAAGTGGAAGCATATCTCGAAAAAGCCGGGCTCCCCGTTGGATGCAAATCAGAACTTTACGATGGCAGAACCGGTGATCAGTTCCACCAGAAGGTTACTTGCGGATATATTTATATGCTGAAACTCAGCCACCTTGTGGATGATAAGATTCACGCCAGATCTATTGGCCCTTACTCTCTCATTACTCAGCAGCCGTTGGGTGGCAAGGCACAGTTTGGTGGTCAGAGATTCGGAGAAATGGAAGTCTGGGCGCTTGAAGCATACGGAGCCGCTCACATACTCCAGGAAATATTAACCGTTAAGTCTGATGACGTGGCCGGTAGAGCCAAGGTTTACGAGTCAATCACCAAGGGTGAGAATATTCAGGAACCAAACGTACCTGAAGCGTTTAACGTTATGATCAAAGAGTTACAGGGTCTCGGCCTTGATGTTAAAATTGACTGACGTTAAACATTTTTAAATTTGAAACAGGAGTTTTTACTATGTCTTTAAGAGATAGTCAAGAGAATCTATTAAGAGATATAAACTCTATAACTATTACTCTCGCTAGTCCGGATAAGATTTTAGCCAGATCAAAAGGCGAAGTTACAAAGCCGGAGACCATTAATTACCGTTCATTCAGACCTGAAAAAGATGGTCTGTTCTGTGAAAAGATTTTTGGTCCTACACGCGATTGGGAATGTTATTGCGGTAAATATAAAAGAATCCGCTACAAAGGTATAACCTGCGACCGCTGCGGTGTTGAGGTTACCCAGAAAAGTGTAAGACGTGAAAGAATGGGACACATCAGCCTTGCGGTTCCCGTAGTACACATTTGGTTCTTTAAATCACAGCCTTCAAAAATCGGTAATCTTTTAGGTTTCAGCACCAAAGAGTTAGAGCGGATTATTTATTACGAATCATACGTGGTGCTTAATCCGGGACCAACAGGTCTTAACAGGAATGACCTTATTACGGAAGAGCAGTATTTTGAAATTCTCAGCTCACTTCCTCAGGGTAATGATAAATTACCCGATCTTGACCCGAATAAGTTTCTGGCAAAGATAGGCGGGGAAGCTATAAAAGAACTGCTTAAATCAATGGATATTGAAGAACTCTTCCACGAGCTGAAAGCTCAGTGTTCTGTTGAAACATCACAGCAGAAGAAGGAAGAATTCATAAAGAGACTTAAAATTGTTGAAGCTTTCAGGGAAAAGGAAGGCAAGCCGATGAACAAACCGGAGTGGATGGTTCTCAGCTATATTCCTATAATACCACCTGAATTAAGACCACTCGTACCTCTTGAGGGCGGAAGGTTTGCAACTTCAGATCTTAACGATCTTTACAGACGAGTTATCATCAGAAACAACCGTCTTAGAAAACTCATTGAAATTAAAGCCCCTGAAGTCATCCTCAGAAATGAAAAAAGAATGCTGCAGGAATCGGTTGATGCGCTTTTTGACAACTCAAGAAGAGCCAGTGCTATCAGAAGCGAAAACAACAGACCTCTGAAATCACTCAGTGACATGCTGAAAGGAAAACAGGGGCGTTTTCGTCAGAACCTGCTCGGAAAAAGAGTTGACTACTCGGGCCGTTCGGTAATCGTGGTTGGTCCCGAGCTCAAACTTCATGAGTGTGGTCTCCCGAAAGACATGGCTTACGAGCTGTTCAAACCTCTCATTATTAGAAAGCTTATAGAAAGAGGTCACAACAAAACAGTTAAAAGCGCCAAAAAGGTTGTCGAAAGAAAAGACCCGATAATCTGGGAAATTCTTGAGAAAATCATTGACGGGCACCCGGTAATGCTTAACAGAGCTCCCACGCTGCACAGGCTGGGTATCCAGGCGTTCCAGCCCGTGCTTATAGACGAAAAAGCACTCAGACTTCACCCGATGGTATGTACGGCATTCAACGCGGATTTTGACGGTGACCAAATGGCAGTGCATATTCCGTTATCAGACGAAGCAAAACTTGAAGCTCAGCTTCTGATGCTATCAAGCCATAATATCCTTTCGCCCCAGAATGGCAACCCCATTGTGGTGCCCACACAGGATATCATTCTCGGCATTTATTATCTGACCAACAGACTGGCAAACAGCAAAGGTCAGGGAATGATATTTGCATCACCTGAAGAAGCTATAATGGCTTATAACAATGATGTTATTGATCTTCATGCAAGCATCAATGTCAGAATGGACGGAAAAATTATTGATACCACTGTCGGAAGGGTGATTTTTAACAGGATCGTACCTAAAGAAATGGGATATCAGAATAAGACGTTTGTTAAAAAGTCATTCTCACCGTTTATCGGGCAGCTGTTCATAAAGCTCGGCAATAAAGTTACTGCCAAATTCCTTGATGACCTCAAAGAGTTAGGCTTCACCTTCTCAACCAGAGGCGGAATATCAATCAGCTTCAGTGATATGATTATCCCTGAAGAAAAAGAAGAGATGATTGAAGAAGCCAATAAAAAAGTTGAGCAGGTATGGGATGAACACGAAAACGGTATCATCTCTGAAACCGAGCGTTACAATAAGATTATAGATATCTGGACTCATCAGACAAACAACATTGCTAATGTTCTGATGAAAAAACTCAAGGCAGACAGAGGCGGATTCAATTCAGTGCACATGATGGTTGATTCAGGTGCGAGAGGTTCTCAGGAGCAGGTTCGTCAGCTTTCAGGTATGAGAGGTCTCATGCAAAAACCTCAGAAAACTCTCTCAGGTCAACCGGGTGAAATTATCGAAAACCCGATTATCGCTTCCTTCAAGGAAGGTCTCTCGGTTCTCGAGTACTTCATTTCTACTCACGGTGCCCGTAAAGGTCTTGCCGATACAGCTCTTAAAACAGCAGATGCGGGATATCTTACCAGAAGACTTGTTGACGTTGCACAGGATGTGATCATTACAGAAATGGACTGCGGTACTATTAAAGGTATCGAAGTTTCAGCTCTGAAAGAAGGTGCAGAAGAAAAAGAATCTCTGGCCGAAAGAATTGTTGGCCGTGTATCTCAGGAAACTATTGAGGATGTGAGAACCGGACAGGTAATTGTAAAGCCCGGTGAACTCATAACTGAAGAGATTGCAACTCAGATAGAAGATTCGCTTGTTGAAAAGGTTCTCATCAGAACCGTACTTACCTGCGAATCAAGACATGGTGTCTGCGCACTCTGTTATGGCAGAAATCTGACAAACGGAAAACTCGTTGAAATAGGCGAGGCGGTGGGTGTAATAGCAGCTCAGTCAATTGGTGAACCCGGAACTCAGCTTACACTCAGAACATTCCACCTTGGCGGTACTTCATCCAGAATTGCATCACAGTCACAGTTTGAAGCTCCCGTTGACGGTAAAATCCGCTATGACAGACTCATGTTTGTTGAAAAAGACAGTATTTACGGCAAAGAGAAAATGGTTGTCGGAAGACGCGGTTCACTTGAACTTTACGACAAAAACGACGTACTGCTCAGGAGATTCCCCGTTCCTTACGGTGCAACCCTTCTTGTAAATGACGGTCAGGATGTTATGAAGAAGAAAATTCTTTATGCTCACGATCCGTATAATGCCGTGGTTCTGACTGATATTTCAGGCAGAGTTAAATTTATAGATATCATTGAACGTCTGACCATGGAACTTCAGGCAGATGAACAGACTCAGCACGTTCAGAAGGTGATCATCGAGCCAAAAGATAAAACCCTTACTCCCAGTATCATGATTGAAGCTGAAGACGGTACACAGAAAGTGTTCAACATTCCTTCAAAAGCTATTCTTGAAGTTGAGGAAGGCACTATTGTTTCAGCTGGTTCAGTACTTGCAAAAATTGCAAGACAGACAGCTAAAACAAAAGATATCACCGGTGGTCTCCCTAGAGTTACAGAGTTGTTTGAAGCCAGACAGCCGCAGGAATCGGCAATTATCTCTGAAATCGAAGGTATAGTAAAATTCGGTGCAAAGAAAAAAGGTTCCAGAGAAATTTCCGTTCAGGCAGTTGACGGTTCAGACGAGAAAAAATACAATGTGCCGCTTAGCAAACTTATACTCGTACAAGACGGTGATGAAATAGCAGCCGGTGACAGAATCATTGATGGACCTATTAACCCGCATGACATTCTGAAAATCAAAGGTGTGAGCGCCGTACAGGAATATCTTGTTAATGAAATACAGGATGTTTACCGCCTGCAGGGTGTAAAGATTAATGACAAGCACATTGAAGTGATTGTAAAGCAGATGCTTCAAAAAGTAAGAGTGGTTGCACCGGGTGACTCAAGATTTCTGGAGGATGATCTGATTGATAAATCAGATTATGAAGAGGAAAACAGCAGGCTGGCAGATAGTGTAGTGGTTGTTGATCCGAAAGATTCAAAGCTTAAAGCATACACAATCCTGACTAAAACCAAAGCCCGTGAAATTAACTCTGATCTCAGAAGAAAGAACAAAGAAGAAATGGTGATAAGAGATGCCGAAGGGGCCACAGCAGAAAACCTGCTGCTCGGAATTACCTCTGCAGCTCTTTCAACTGAAAGCTTTATTTCAGCAGCATCATTCCAGGAAACCACAAAAGTTCTTGCAAATGCAGCAGTAGCAGCAAAAACAGATACTCTCAGAGGTCTGAAAGAGAACGTGGTAATGGGAAGATTGATTCCTGCCGGAACGGGACTCAAAAAATATAAGATGCTTATTCTTGCGGACGAACCGGAACCGGTTGAAGAAGAGACGCCTCAGGAAGAGCAGCCTCAGGCTGAAGCTTCTTCTGAAGTTCCTTCTGAAAATGCTTAAACAGAAAAAAAAGCCCGCAATTATGCGGGTTTTTTTTCAGCAGTCAGCTGTTTGCAGATATCCTGCCCTAAAAAAGCGGGCAAGGTATAAAAAATACCCTTTTTGACTTGCATTTAATAATCATTTATACTATATTGCATAGCTAAAATTTTCAAACACATTTTGTTGTCAAATCTGATCCTGACCTGATAATCGAAAGAACTATAGGTTAGCTGTTCACAGATAACACAAAGCAGATCTAACTTCTTATCCCAAAAGTTAATTTATCTGCAGAGTGTAGTAATAAGACCCCGGTCACTTTTGACACTTTTCAGAGCCATGTGCTGTACAGATTATAAGACTGTGGTTTTATGATCTGATTGACTTTAACGCTGAAATTTTTTAATTTTAAAGTCTATTTTTTTTAAAAAACCGGTAGAAAACAGGAGATATTTTTGCCTACTATTAATCAGTTAGTCAGAAAAGGACGTCTTGTCGTTAAGAGCAAGAACAAAGCGCCGGCTCTCCAGGCAAGCCCTCAGAAAAGAGGAGTCTGCACGAGAGTTTACACGACAACTCCTAAGAAACCAAACTCGGCTTTAAGAAAAGTTGCCAGAGTACGTTTGGTTAATAATATTGAAGTCACGGCTTATATCCCGGGAGAGGGGCACAATTTACAGGAACACTCACTGGTATTAATCAGAGGCGGTAGAGTAAAAGACCTGCCCGGTGTAAGATATCATATTATCCGCGGCGCACTTGATACAAACGGCGTACAGGACAGAAAACAAGGTCGTTCTAAATACGGAGCTAAAAAACCGAAAGCTAAATAAGTATGAGAAAAAAGAGAGCCCCCAAAAGATATATTAAACCCGATCCCATTTATAACGACTACACAGTAGCAAAACTGATAAACGTGATTATGTATGATGGGAAGAAATCAGTTGCAAGAGATATTGTTTACAGCGCTTTCAAATTGATTGAAAACAACACTAAGAAACCCGGTCTCGAAGTATTCAAAAAAGCTATTAATAATGTTGCTCCCCTTATTGAAGTAAGAAGCCGCAGAGTGGGTGGTGCCACTTATCAGGTTCCCATGGAAGTCCGGTCAGAACGCAGACTTGCCCTCGCTCTCAGATGGCTTAAAAAATATTCTACCGCCAGAGGTGAAAAAACAATGGCTCAGAGACTTGCTAATGAGTTAATGGCTGCCGCAAATGGTGAAGGTTCAACTGTTAAGAAACGTGAAGAAACGCATAAAATGGCAGAGGCAAACAAAGCATTTGCCCACTTTAAATGGTAACAAGAACAGGAACAAAGTAAGATTTTATGGCTAGACAAGTCCCTATAAATAAAGTTCGCAACATCGGTATCATGGCGCATATAGACGCCGGGAAGACCACTACAACAGAGCGTATTCTGTATTATACCGGAAAGTTGCACAGACTAGGTGAAGTACACGATGGTGCAGCAACAATGGATTGGATGGAACAGGAAAAGGAAAGAGGTATTACTATCACCTCTGCAGCAACTACCTGCTTCTGGAGAGAGCATCAGATAAATATCATTGACACTCCGGGCCACGTTGATTTTACCGTTGAAGTTGAAAGATCATTAAGAGTTTTAGACGGAGCCGTTGCTCTATTCTGCGCTGTTGGCGGTGTTGAGCCTCAGTCAGAAACAGTATGGAGACAAGCAGATAAGTATGGTGTCCCCAGAATAGCATTTATCAATAAAATGGATCGTATCGGTGCAGATTTTTATCACGCAGTTGATATGATTAAAGAAAGATTGGGAGCAAACGCAATACCCCTTACACTCCCTGTGGGTGCAGGTGATATGTTTGCCGGAATTGTTGATCTTATCTCATTTAAAGCTCACATGTATAATGATGATACTCTTGGAAGAGAATATGATGAGATCGAAGTTCCTCATGACCTGCTTGAAGTTGCTACTAAATACAGAACCATGATGCTTGAATCGGTTTCTGAAGTTGATGATACTCTTCTTATGAAATACCTCGAGGGAGAGGAAATCACGGCAGATGAGATTATTACAGTATTAAGAAGAGCTACAATCGAAAATAGAATCATTCCCGTTCTCTGCGGAGCGTCATTCAAAAACAAAGGGGTGCAGAGACTTCTGGATTCAATTGTTGATTTCCTCCCTGCTCCAACAGATTTTAAGGAAATTGAAGCTCATCATATTGGTATCAATGATTTTGTACAGAGAAAAATTGATGATGATGAGAAATTTACAGCGCTTGCTTTCAAGATCATGAATGATCCTTATGTTGGCAAACTTACATTTTTCAGAGTTTATGCCGGTACACTTTCAGCCGGTTCATATATATATAACTCCGTAAGCGGTAAGAAAGAAAGAATCGGACGTTTGCTTCAGATGCACGCTAATCACAGAGAAGAAATCTCTGAAGTAAGAGCCGGTGATATTGCCGCAGCAGTGGGACTTAAATACACCAGAACCGGTGACACGCTCTGTTCAGAAGACGATCCGGTTGTACTCGAAAGAATGCAGTTCCCCGAGCCTGTTATTCAGATCGCCATTGAACCCAAAACAAAAGCTGATCAGGACAGACTTTCGGAATCACTCGCAAAACTTTCTGACGAGGATCCGACGTTCAGAGTAAATGTTGACGAAGAAACAGGACAGACACTCATCAACGGTATGGGTGAACTTCACCTTGAAATTATCGTTGACAGATTAAAAAGAGAATTTAAGGTAGAAGCAAATGTGGGTAAACCCCAGGTTGCTTACAGAGAAACAATTACACAGACGGTTAATGCAGAAGGTAAATTCGTTAAACAATCGGGTGGACGAGGTAAATACGGCCATGTTTGGCTCGAAATTGGTCCTTCAGAACCAGGGAAAGGATTCGAATTTATCAATGGCATCATTGGCGGAGTTGTTCCTAAAGAGTATATTCCTGCAGTATCATCCGGAGTACAGGAAGCAATGAAAAACGGTGTAGTTGCCGGCTTCCCTATGGTTGATATCAGAGTTAAGCTTTATGACGGTTCATACCATGATGTTGACTCTGACGAAATTTCATTCAAAGTAGCCGGATCAATGGGTTTCCAGGCCGGTGCAAGAAAAGCAAAGCCAGTGCTCCTGGAACCTATCATGTCGGTTGAAGTAATTACACCTGAGGAATACCTTGGTGATGTAATGGGTGATCTGAACTCAAGAAGAGGAAGGATTGAAGGATTCTCTGCAAGAAAAGATGCGCAGGTAATCAAATCAAAAGTGCCGCTTTCAGAAATGTTCGGTTACGCCACCATCTTAAGATCGATGACACAGGGCAGAGCCATATACAGCATGCAGTTCTCGCACTACCAGGAAGTGCCGAAATCGATTGCAGATGAAATCGCAGAAAAATCAACCGGTAAAAAAGCTTTAAGCAACGCATAATTTTAGAAGAATTAATTCTTAAAGGAGAATCAATAAATGGCTAAAGAAAAATTTGACAGGAGTAAGCCGCACGTTAATATCGGTACCATTGGTCACGTGGATCATGGAAAAACCACATTAACTGCTGCTATTACTATGGCACTCGCCGCAAAAGGTCTTTCTCAGGTTAGAAGCTTCGATTCAATCGATAACGCCCCTGAAGAAAAAGCAAGAGGTATAACAATAGCAACCGCACACGTAGAGTATCAGACTACCAACAGACACTATGCTCACGTTGACTGCCCCGGTCACGCAGATTATGTTAAGAACATGATCACAGGTGCTGCTC